>CAIWQV010000100.1 GCA_903914945.1 uncultured Methylophilaceae bacterium | reverse complement strand
TGGAAAACACTTTCCAGGGCATGGGTATATTAAGACTGATTCACACCTAAGTATTTCTGAAGATAAAAGAGCGCTTGATGAGATTGAATCTAAAGATATGAGTATCTTTACTTCACTGATTAAGCATGGCTTAAATGCTGTGATGCCATCTCACGTGCTTTATTCTGCGGCGGATGAACATCCGGCAGGGTTTTCGAGTTTTTGGCTTAAAAGGCAATTAAGAGAAAAGTATCATTTTCAAGGGGCTATTTTTAGCGATGATATGAGCATGAAGGGCGCCATACTTGGGGGTGAAATGAAGGACAGAATTCTAAAAGCGCTCGACGCCGGATGTGACATGGTCTTATTATGTAATAGCCCTCAATTGGTAGATGAAGTCTTAGCTCAGTTGCATTGGAAGATGTCGCCTGAAAGCGATAAAAGGCTTCTTTCCATGAAAGGCTCTAAAGAACCGCACCTAGCCTTAAAAGCTTCACAAGAAAAAGGTTTCAAAGAGATGACAAGCCAGATTTTGGCCATATAAAATAATTCAAATGAATATTGAAACTATTTAGTAATTTAGATAATCTAAAGACTGTATTAAAAACTTTTTAAGAGGAAAACACATGCAAGAAAATATAAGAATTGAAGGCCAGTCGCAATCAGCATTAGCGACAAATAAAGTACTAAGAAACACTTATGCTTTACTTGGTTTATCGCTTATTCCAACAACGGTTGGTGCTTATATAGGTATGAGCATGAGCTTCGTTTTTGCTCAACAACATCCTATTATGTTTGCCATTATGCTTATGGCAGGTATGTTTGGTTTATTTTTTGCGATTCAAGCAAATCGCAATAATAGTATGGGCGTTGTTTTACTATTAGCACTTACATTATTTATGGGTGTGATGTTAGGCCCCATTTTACAAGTGGCTTTTCATTTAAGTAATGGTGCTCAAATTGTTGGTCTCGCAGCAGGCGGCACAGCTGCTATATTTTTAACGCTAGCAACAATTGCAACCACCACGAAAAAAGATTTTAGCTTTATGGGAAAATTCTTGATGATTGGTATTATTCTTCTCATCTTAGCTTCACTTGCTAATTTATTCTTTCAAGTGCCTGCAATGGCTTTAGCATTGTCTGGCGTTGCAGTCTTATTATTCTCTGGATTCATTCTCTACGATGTAAGTCGCATAGTGAATGGTGGAGAAACAAACTACATCATGGCAACGTTAGCGCTTTATATGAACATCTATAACTTATTTGTAAATCTACTTCAGTTATTGATGGCACTTTTAGGCAACAGAGACTAATCGTTTTTAATTGAAATAAAAAAGCCGTAGTTTTCTACGGCTTTTTTCTTTTTGAAAGAAAGAAATCCTTAAGTATTTGTCCGCATTCATTTTCAAGAACGCCACCAATAGCTTCAGTATGATGATTAATTTCTTTGATACTCGTGAGGTCAATAACACTCCCGCAAGCCCCCGTCTTAGGATCATTAGCGCCATAGATAATTTTTTCAATGCGCGCATGCTGAATAGCCCCAACACACATAGCGCACGGTTCAAGTGTGACGTAGATAGAACAGCCTTTTAATCTGTAATTTTTGATAGTGCGAGCAGCATCTCGGATTGCTTTAATTTCAGCATGAGAGGTAGGATCATGATCGCTAATACACGAATTCATTCCGGTACCAATAATTTCACCATCTTTAACAATCACAGCACCTACAGGGACTTCATCTATGAATTCAGCTTCTTTTGCTAATTCTAAAGCTACCCTCATAAATTTAATATCCTCATCTGCCATGAGCTTTTTTACTTCACTTTTAGGTCAGATGTATACTTTTTGAAACGAAGTACCAGGATATAAAGCACCCCAATTAAAAATGCACCACCTACCCAAATACCCACTTCTTCAAATGTCGGTGTTGAGTCTTGGACGGGGAGTACGATAAGCTTCCTGAGGAATAGCACCATCACGACCTCAATAAATGTTTCAACTTCTAATTTACTTCCGGTGAGGTAGCGCATTTCAGCAGAAATCAGAGCCGATATGGACCATAGGAGCATTAAAGTCCCCAGTGCATGGATAAAGCCATGGATAAGATTATGGGCATTTGCTGCAGTATTGATTTCGGTAAAGAAAAGCCAGGTAAACATAATGATAGATGTCGCCAAAGCCAGACCGATAATAATATGGGCTAATCCGTTTAAATAAAGCATTGCTTTGATAGCAAATCGATTGATACCTTTGAATTCGGAGGGAAGTTCAGTTTGGATCATTACAGGGTCCTCATTAATTTAATTTGAAGGAAGTAGAAACTAT
>CAIWQV010000099.1 GCA_903914945.1 uncultured Methylophilaceae bacterium | reverse complement strand
ATTGATACTGTTGTGCTTTCAACACAGCATGATCCCGAAGTCTCATTGGAGACCATTCGTGAGTCAGTGATTGAAGAAATCATTAAACCCATTTTGCCGAAAGAGCTTATCAAAGGTGACATCAAATACCTCGTGAATCCTACAGGTCGATTCGTGATTGGTGGCCCTCAAGGGGACTGCGGACTCACTGGACGTAAAATCATTGTAGATACCTATGGTGGGGCTGCCCCTCATGGTGGCGGTGCTTTCTCAGGAAAGGATCCAAGCAAAGTAGATCGTTCAGCCGCATATGCAGCGCGTTATGTCGCTAAAAATATTGTGGCAGCCGGTTTAGCGTCACGTTGTTTAGTTCAAATCTCATACGCAATCGGTGTGGCAAAACCTACTTCAGTGATGGTAGAAACCTACGGCACAGGCAAGATTGCCGACGACAAATTAAGGGCTTTGGTGCTTGAACATTTCGATTTAAGACCCAAAGGCATCGTGAAGATGCTTGATCTATTGCGTCCTATTTATAAGAAAACCGCGGCTTATGGCCATTTTGGCCGAGATGAGCCAGAGTTTTCATGGGAAGCAGCAGATAAAGCGCAGATCCTTAAATCAGCTAGTTAAGCCACAATCTTTTTTAAGTACTTGAACCATAAGTATTTTTAATTTAGAATGCAATTCTTCTGAGGAACGCTGCGAGATTTTTTCATAAAATCCCAGGCTCAGATTACAAGTTTACTTGTAAACGGCGTTCACCAATTTATAACCGTGCCAGTCACGGGGTGTTGGTGGATACCGAAACATCCCAGCTGGTCACTTAGCATTCAAAAGGAATTTAAAATGAATACAGTGACTAACCAAAATTTAAATACACAAGACTTTCTTGTTGCCGATATTAATCAGGCTGACTTTGGCCGCAAAGAAATCGCCATTGCAGAAACTGAAATGCCAGGATTAATGGCGATTCGTGAAGAATATTCAAAAGCAAAACCATTAAAAGGTGCGCGCATTAGTGGCTCACTCCATATGACGATCCAAACTGCAGTACTTATTGAAACACTCAAGGATTTGGGTGCTGAGGTTCGATGGGCATCTTGTAATATCTATTCAACCCAAGACCATGCAGCCGCAGCCATTGCTAAAGGTGGTACACCAGTTTTTGCTTTTAAAGGTGAAACGCTCGATCAGTACTGGGAATATACGCACCGTATTTTTGATTGGAATGACGGCGGTTATACCAATATGATTCTCGATGATGGTGGTGATGCAACTTTATTGCTCCATTTAGGAACACGTGCTGAAAAAGATCTTTCAGTGATCGCTAAGCCTTCAAGTGAGGAAGAGATTTCACTTTTTAATTCAATTAAACAAAAGCTAACGACAGAGCCTCATTGGTATTCTGAAAGACTTAAACATGTTAAAGGTGTAACCGAAGAAACAACGACTGGCGTTCATCGTTTATATCAAATGCATAAAGAAGGTAAATTAGCTTTTCCAGCAATTAATGTGAACGATTCGGTGACGAAATCTAAATTTGACAATCTCTATGGTTGCCGCGAATCACTAGTGGATGCAATTAAGCGTGCAACAGACGTGATGATCGCAGGCAAGGTAGCTGTTGTTGCTGGATATGGTGATGTGGGTAAAGGTTCAGCACAAGCACTTCGTGCATTATCAGCCCAAGTTTGGGTGACTGAAATTGATCCTATTTGCGCACTGCAAGCTGCGATGGAAGGTTATCGAGTGGTGACTATGGATTATGCAGCTGAACATGCTGATATTTTTGTAACAGCAACAGGCAATTATCATGTGATTACACATGAACATATGTCACGGATGAAAAATCAAGCGATCGTTTGTAATATTGGCCACTTCGACAATGAAATTGACGTGGCATCATTGAGTGACTGCGCATGGGAAGAAATTAAACCACAAGTAGACCATGTGATTTTTAAAGATGGCAAACGAATCATCTTGCTTGCAAAAGGTAGGCTTGTGAATTTAGGTTGTGGTACAGGCCATCCTAGTTATGTGATGAGTTCATCTTTTGCGAATCAAACGATCGCTCAGATTGAATTATTTGCGCACTTGGAGAAGTACCCTGTAGGCGTATATACCCTGCCTAAGCATTTAGATGAGAAAGTAGCTCGCTTACAATTGAAAAAATTAAATGCTGAACTTACAAACCTGTCAGAAGAGCAAGCGAAGTATATTGGTGTTAAAGAACAAGGACCTTACAAACCTGAGCATTATCGTTATTAAACATGGCTAAAAAAATTTCTTACAGTTTTGAGTTTTTTCCTCCCAATACACCAGAGGGGATCAAAAACTTAGCAGACACTCGTCAGCAGCTATCTGCATTCAAGCCCGAATTTTATTCGGTGACTTTTGGTGCAGGTGGCTCAACACGTGATCGAACGCTTGAAACAGTGTTAGAAATTAAACAAGAGGGTTTTAATGCAGTGCCTCATATTTCAGGAATCTCATCGACGAAAGCAGAAATTAAAACTTTACTCGATCAGTATCAACAACATGATATTAAACATCTCGTAGCATTAAGAGGAGATGTGCCTCAGGGCGAAATCCCTTCTGGTGAATTTAAACATGCGAATGAATTGGTAAGCTTTATTCGACAAGAAACCAATGATTACTTTCATATTGAAGTAGCTGCATATCCTGAATATCATCCTGAAGCAGCCTCAGCACAGGCTGATATTTTAAACTTCAAAAACAAAGTAGATGCAGGAGCGAATTCGGCTATTACACAATTCTTTTTTAATGCAGATGCTTATTTTAGATTTATGGACGAATGTTTGATTGCAGATATTGATGTACCTATTATCCCAGGAGTTATGCCTATATATAACATTAAGCAGTTGGCCCGCTTTGCTTCAAACTGCGGTGCAGAGATACCTCGCTGGCTTAGAATTAAACTAGAGAGTTATGGAGATGATTTGCCTTCATTAAGATCATTCGGCGTAGATGTAATATCTGAGCTTTGTGAAACACTGATTGGATGGGATGTTCCGAGCTTACATTTCTATACATTAAATCAAGCAGGCATCATTTCCCGCATCATTCAAAATATAGAAAGTACTTAGTGTAAAACTAAGTTGTGATCTTGATAGATCGCATCTTCTATAAATAAAAAGTCTTTTTCTCGACCTTCATTCCAAAGCGCCATCATGACAATCCAGCGCATTTCTTCAATATTAATTTGCTCTTGTTTGAGCGCCATAGCGCGATCAAGAATAATTTCTCGTTCATTCGCGTCAAGCACCTTAGCTTGCTCTAAGAATAAAACAAAACCTAAGCTTTCAGTGCTTATCTTCTTTTGTTCATTCTCTGACAACATACGATAACCTAATGAAGAACAGGCATTATTCTTTACAGGAATAGCATTTGTCATTGCCTTGAGTTGATTAAACCAAGTAAAGGCGTTTTCGATATCTTGATTATCAAAACCTGCGGCTTCAAGTTCGGCAGTGATGCTTTTAAAATCAGGAAGGTTTTGCGTGCTCAGATAATTTTCAAACATATAGATAAGTAGTTCTAGCATAAAGAATCCTTTACGATAGTGAATGAAAAATGGCTTAGTGGTGAATGACAGCTAAATGAATTTGAGTCAGGTAATTGAGCTATTAGCAAAGTATAATATTCTTAAAATATCTAATAAATTTAAGGTATTTAAACCTTGTAGATAAGTTATCAGCAATAAATAAAATAATCAACATTTATGGCAATTTTAAATATATTAAATTATCCCGACCCTAAATTGCATACCATTGCAAAACCAATTGAGGTTGTGGATAACTCTATTAGGAAGCTGATCGATGATATGGCTGAAACGATGTATTCTGCCCCTGGCATAGGATTGGCTGCAACCCAAGTTGACCGTCATCTACAATTAATTTTGGTAGATATTTCCGAAACCAAGGACAATTTAAAAGTTTTTATTAACCCTAAAATTATTGAGTCTTCAGGACAACAATTTTACGAAGAGGGCTGCTTGTCAGTGCCAGATATATTTGAATCAGTGAGTCGTGCTGAACGTATTAGAGTAAAAGCGCTTGATCGAGAAGGAAAATCTTTTGAGCTTGAAGCGGATGGTTTGTTAGCTGTTTGTATCCAACATGAAATGGATCATCTGCTAGGTAAAGTATTTGTAGAATACTTATCGCCATTAAAGCGCAATCGCATCAAAACAAAAATGAAAAAACGCGCTAAAGAGCATTTTGAAAAAGCATAATTTGTGAATCCCTTAAAAATTATTTTTGCAGGCACCCCCGATTTTGCAGTACCAGCCTTACAGGCTCTTCATGATAAAGGCTATGAGGTAGTGACTGTTTTAACTCAGCCCGATAGACCATCAGGAAGAGGTCTGAAGTTACATGCAAGCCCTGTTAAGCTTAAAGCTAATGAATTAGATATTCCTGTTTATCAGCCTTCAGAATTAAAAAGTAAGACATCATACGAGTCTCTCGCCGCAATTGATTTTAATGTGATGATCGTGGCAGCTTATGGACTGATTATTCCTCAAGCCATTTTAAACCTCCCCTCCCTCGGTTGTTTTAATATACATGCATCACTTTTACCTAGATGGAGAGGCGCTGCTCCCATTCATCGTGCTATTTTGATGGGAGATGAAGTCACAGGTGTCACAATTATGCGTGTCGTTCAAAAATTAGATGCAGGCGATATGATTAAAAAAACTGAAATTCGAATTGGCGAAAAAGACACAACTGAGCAATTAACAAAAGCACTTGCGAAATTAGGCGCACAGTTGATGGCAGCAGTTATGGATGAATTAATGAATAAAGGTGAGCTTCAATCCACACCTCAAGACGAGGCAAAAGTTACTTATGCTGAGAAAGTCACTAAAGAAGAATCAACAATTGATTGGCAAGACTCTTCTTTGGTAATTGCAAGAAAAATCAGGGCATTTAATCCATTTCCCGTGGCCCAAGCAGAATATCATGAGGCTGTTTGTAAAATTTGGGATGCTGAAATTTCTCTAGAAATTAATCATGAAGCCAAAATAGGACAGATTATTAAGCTTGACGAATTTATTCATGTGAAATGCGGCGAAGGCACTTTGATTATTAAAGAACTTCAAATGCCCGGAGGAAAAAGACTTAAATCTAAAGAATTCATTTTAGGACACCGACCGATACTAGGAGACGTCTTTAAGTCGTAATTATTTTGCATCAATCCCAACTTATTGCAGCGAATTGTGTTTCTGAAGTAATAAAAGGGCACAATTTAAATCATGTTTTTGAAAGAAATTTCGATCATCATCCGCATATTACACCCCAACAAAAATCAGTTGCCATTTCTTTAGCTTACGGCGCTATTCGTTTTTTAGGCGAGAATCAATTCTTTATTCAGCAACTCATTAGTAAAAAAATAACAAATAAAAAAATTGAGGCATTACTTTGTGTAGCTTTGTTTCAATTAAATCACGATCAATCAACCGACTTTACAGTAGTTAATGAAGCAGTAGAGGCTGCTAAATTTATTAATAAGTCTTGGGCGGGATCTTTTGTAAATGGGGTATTGAGAAATTTTATTCGCCAGAAAGATCAATTACAAAATAAATTAAAAAATAACGAAGAGGCTTTTTATTCATACCCATCATGGTGGATTAGGCTGCTTAAAGAAGAATATACAAAAGACTGGGAAAGCATTTTATTAAATGGTAACAAGCATCCGCCATTAACTTTAAGAATTAATCTAAGAAAGATTTCTCTTGAGCAGTACGAAGAAAAACTTAAGGCTGAAGCGATTGCTTATCGTATATTGGGGGATATTGCTTTAGAGCTTACCGATCCTATAGCGGTAGAAAAAATACCTGGATTTAAGGAGGGCGAAGTTTCAGTGCAAGATTTTGGCGCTCAACTTGCCGTAAAACTTTTGGATCTCAAAGACGGACAACTTTGCCTTGATGCTTGCAGCGCTCCAGGAGGAAAAACCGGACATATCCTAGAGTCAGCCGATGTTGAGCTCGTATCTATTGATAATCAAAAAGATCGCTTATACAAAGTGAAAGAGAATTTAGAGAGATTGGATCTTAATGCCGAACTAAAATGCGCTGATTTGGCCCAAGTTAGCGGATGGTGGGATAAAAAATTATTTGATCGAATTTTACTAGACGCTCCATGCTCTGCGTCAGGCGTAGTAAGACGTCATGTAGATATTAAATGGCTTAGAAGGCCGCGTGATATTGAAATGTTTGGGAATCAACAAAAAATGATGTTACAAGCTATGTGGCAACTATTAAAAAAGGGTGGTAAATTACTTTACGCAACATGTTCTATATTTCCTGATGAAAATCAGCGAGTTATTGATGCCTTTATTAGAGATCATCAAGATGTAAAAGAAGTAAAATGGACAGTGGGATCGGAATATAACAGACATGAAAATCAATTAATACCAAGCGAAAATCATGACGGATTCTTTTATGTATTACTTGAAAAAAATTAAATTCAGTATTTTTTTTAGCTTCTTAATGAGCTTTTTTCTTTGCTCATCTATTTTTGCGGCTGACAATAATCTGACTATTAAGAATGCTGAGATTAATAGCCAATTCGAAGCTTATTTTTTGAATGCTGATTTTGATTTATCTTTTAGTGAAGATTTAGACGAGGCCATCAGAAAAGGCATTCCCATTAATTTTATTATTGAATTTGAGCTTAAAAAGCCGAGAAAATATTGGTTTGAAGAGGAGGTTGCTAAGAAATCAAAAGAGATTTTATTAAGCTACCATGCACTATCAAGACAATTTATCTTAACTGAATCTGATAATCGACTTATTGCTTTCGATAATTTAACCCAAGCAAAAAATGAACTTAAGAAAATAAAAAATTGGCGTGTTTTCGATAAATCACAAATTGATGATACCGATAAGTATTTGGCTTATCTTCAAGTCAAATTAGATCAAACTAAGCTTCCAAAACAGCTTCAGGTAGATATAACAACAAATCAAGAATGGCAATTGACCTCTAAACAATTTCAATGGACATTCGTAAATAAAAAATGAGATATCTTATAGCCATTGCTGCATTAGTAGGTGCTCTGCTTTTATTTCTTCTATCAAAAGCAAGCTCAAGCTCTGAATTTATTTCAGGCAGTTCTTACACTATTGTTCTTGCATTAAGCGGTATTTTTATTTTAAGTCTGATTGCAATTATTGCAAATCAGATTAAAAAATTATTCAAAAATATTAAAACAGATGTCATGGGAAGTCGATTATCCATGCGCCTTGTCATTTCATTTACACTTATGGCTGTTATTCCTGGCTTAATCGTATATTTGGTTTCTGTGAATTTCTTGACCCGCTCAATTGAGTCATGGTTCAACGTTAAAGTGGAATCGGCTTTAGACGGGGGATTAAAGCTGGGACAAAAAGCGCTAGATATTATGCTAACAGATTTAGAATTGAAGGCAGAACGTATGGCACTTACATTGTCATCTATGCCTACAACTTCTCAGTATGGCGCATTGAGTGATCTGCGAGAAAAGTCAGGAATACAAGATGCCACAATTATTTCAGACCAAGGAAAAATTATTGCGGTTTCAAGTAATGATGCAGAATCATTTTTACCTGCATTGCCAACTTTAATTCAATTGAAACAAGCAGAAAATAATGTATATGGAAAAATTGAGCCAATCACAAATAAGGGTTTATACCTGAGAGTGTTAGCACCAATTAACGGATCTTCAGTATCCAATGAAAGGCTTATTTTACAAATTCTTCAGCCAGTCCCAGATTCTTTGTCAACAATTGCAGAATCAGTGCAGGCAGTATTTCAAGATTATCAAAAGCTCTCATATAGCCGAGATTCATTGAAAGTTATTTTTTCAATTACATTAACACTAGTTCTTATGCTTGCAATTCTCACAGCTGTAGCTATTGGTTTTTTACTTAGCAGAAAATTATCTGAGCCCCTTGCCCTCCTTGCTGAAGGTACAAAAAAGATTGCAAAAGGAAACTTTAAGACAATGCTTCCTGAAACAGGTAAAGATGAATTAGGCGTACTCGTTAGATCATTTAATAGCATGACAAGACAGCTTGATCAGGCTACCCAAGCCTCGCAAAGCAATCAAATAAGACTAGAATCCGCAAGATCTTACCTTGAGACAGTATTGGCCCATTTATCTTCTGGCGTAATTGTTATAAATCAAGCTATGGAAATTATTTCATTTAATATTGCGGCATCTAAGATATTGCAAGTTGATTTATCAAAAAATACAGGTCAATTACTAACGTCAATCTCTATGAGAAATAAGGCTTTGAAAGATTTTGTCTCAGCCATTCAAGAAGAAGTTAAAACAACGGGTAATAAAAAACAAGCAGAAATCATCAAACAATTCGAAATTAAATATGAAAAAAGTAATCAGGTATTGTTATTACAAATCACCCCATTACCACAGAATAAAATTAACAACTATGTTTTAATGATTGACGATATTACAATGATGATCCAGGCTCAGCGAGACGCAGCCTGGTCCGAAGTTGCGCGAAGACTTGCACATGAAATTAAAAATCCACTTACACCCATTCAACTCTCGGCCGAGAGAATTAAGCATAAGTTAGGATCTAAATTAAATAAAGTAGACACAGAAATTTTAGATAAAGCTGTATTAACTATAGTGAATCAGGTAGATGCGATGAAAACTATGGTGAATGAATTTAGTGAGTACGCTCGCGCCCCTAAGTTAAATTTAGAATTAACTGATATCAACAAACTTATTAAGGAAATTACTCTCTTATTTGAAAATTCAGGCATTAAAATAACCACTAAATTATCTAAATCTATGCCCGAAATTAAGATAGATATCAATATGATGAGGCAAGTATTGATTAACCTCATTCAAAACGCACAAGATGCAATGGCAAGCAATACAAAGCAGTCGACTATTCAGATTAGCACAAATAAATTAAAAAATTACCTTGTCCTATCTATTCAGGATAATGGGCCTGGATTTTCGGCCGATATTCTAAAAAAAGCTTTTGAGCCTTATGTCACAACAAAGTCTCACGGCACTGGACTTGGCTTAGCAATAGTGAAAAAAATCATTGAAGAGCATAACGGCATAATTACAATAGAAAATATCAAAAGTTCAGGTGCTAATATTAATATTCAATTGCCCATTAAAATAAATAAATTATCATGAGTACAAAAAAAATATTAGTAGTTGATGATGAGCTGGGGATCAGAGAATTACTCAGAGATATTCTTGTTGATGAGGGATTTGAAATTTTTGTGGCTGAAAATGCAACAGAAGCTCGTGAACTTAAGAAGAATAAATTACCTGATTTGATCTTATTAGATATATGGATGCCTGATTGTGATGGTATTACTCTGCTAAAAGAATGGGTCAATGAAAAATTTCTGACCAGCCCAGTTGTAATGATGTCTGGACATGGGACTATTGATACAGCATTAGAGGCTACCAAAATAGGCGCATTTGATTTCCTAGAGAAGCCTATTACACTTCAGAAATTATTGAAAACAGTGAATGAGGCTTTAAAGCATGCAAATAATTTGCCAAAAATTGATATTAATTTATTAAATATTGGTAAAAGTGATGTTATACAAGACCTTAAAAAGAGACTTGATAAGCTAATTTCTGTAAGGACACCGCTACTACTTGTTGGGCCTCAAGGCGGATGTGCAAAAATTTGCGCTCAATATTTGCATCCTAAAAATCAACCTTGGATCGATGTAAAAGATTTTGAAATGATTTCTAATGCTCCTAGTGATCTTCTTGATCAGCACAGAGGGGGCTCGATTTTTTTAAATGAAATTTCGCATTTCAGTAAATCGCAACAAAAAGGATTCAATTTATTGCTTAGCAAAGCATCTCATTACGATGTAAGAATTATCTGTGCAACTTCAAAGTCTCTTTCACAAAGTAAAGAGCTTGATTTTGATGAGCGAATCTTAAACGAACTTCTTCCTTCGTCATTACTTCTTCCTTCAATCAATGAGCATAAAGAGGACATTCCAGAACTAGCCTCATCTATTTTGACTATGTATCTTGCAAAGTCAGATAAGTCTGAGTATAAAGTTTTTGATGTAGCGGCTTTAAATCTTATGCGCACTATGAGTTGGCTAGGTGATATTGAAGAGCTTGAAAGTTTTGTATTTAATGTGATGCAAACTAGTTTGCTTGAAAAAATTACGGTAGACGATGTTAAGCGAGTTTCAAATCAATTTAATTTATTACATGATAAAAATAAACCCACTAAAGAGAATAAAAAAAATAAAGATCAAGGCTTAGATAATATTTTTAATAAGCCTCTAAAGGACGCACGTGATGAATTTGAAAAGATGTATTTCAAGCATCATCTCAATCAAGACAGCCAAAGCATGGCTAAACTTTCAGAGGTTTCGGGCGTTGAGAGAACCCATCTTTATAGAAAGCTAAAACAGCTGGGCATTAAAGTAAAATAATTAAAACTCAATGATGACGGGCGTATGGTCTGAAGGGCGGTCAGATTTCCTTGGTTCTTTATCAATCGAAGTTAATGTTGTTTTATCTATAATTTTTTTGTTTGTTAGTATGTGATCAATCCGCATACCATGATTTCTTCTAAATCCAGCCATACGATAATCCCACCAGCTATACTGAGTTTCTTCCGGATTGATTGCTCTAAAGCTATCTAACAACCCCAAAGAAAGTATGCTCTGAAAAGCTTCCCTTTCTTTGGTGCTAACAAGCACATTATCTTTCCATGCTTCTGGGTCATGACAATCTATATCTTGAGGCGCAATATTAAAGTCGCCAGCAATGATAATGTCCGGAAAGCTCAACATCTCATTTTTAAGCCAAGACGTAAAGTGCTTTAGCCAATCAAGTTTATAGTGATATTTATCTGATCCTACAGATTGACCATTAGGTACGTACACACAAACAATACGAATTTTTCCATGCTCGGTATTAATTGTGGCAGCAATAAGTCTTTTT
>CAIWQV010000098.1 GCA_903914945.1 uncultured Methylophilaceae bacterium | reverse complement strand
TTGCCTTGCACACATTGCAATCCTGCTTCGATGACATCCCATTTAGAGGAATCAATCATGATAGGAATGCGCGCAATATCAGGCTCTGATGAAACTAGATTTAGGAAATGCTTCATCGCTTTTAAGGCATCAAGCATCCCTTCGTCCATATTGATATCAATAATCTGCGCACCATTCTCAACTTGCTGACGTGCGACAGATAAAGCTTCGTCATATTTTTCGTTAATAATTAAATTCGCGAAAGCTTTTGAGCCTGTCACATTCGTTCGCTCACCGACGTTCACAAATAAGGAATCATCTTTAATTAAAAAGGATTCGAGGCCTGATAGTCTTGTCACTGTTTCAACGGTTGGAATTTCTCGAGGTTTTATATTTTTTATTTCGTTTGCAATTGCTTTGATATGTTCAGGTGTAGTCCCACAACAACCACCTGCAATATTGACAAATCCACTTGTTGCAAACTCTTTAATTAATGATGAGGTGTCTTTCGGCTTTTCATCAAAGCCTGTGTCTGACATTGGATTTGGCAATCCTGCATTAGGGTAAATACAAATGTAGGTGTCTGCAATATTCGATAATTCTTCAGCGTAGGGCCTCATGAGTGCCGCACCTAACGCGCAGTTTAGACCAATCGTCAACGGTTTTGCGTGACGCACTGAATTCCAAAATGCTGCAACTGTTTGACCAGATAAAATTCGACCGGATGCGTCAGTCACCGTCCCCGATAACATAATCGGCAAACGCATTTTATTTTCTTCAAAATAGGTTTCGATCGCAAAAAGTGCAGCTTTACAATTCAATGTGTCAAAAATTGTTTCAACTAAAAGAATATCAACACCCCCTTCAACGAGGGCTTTGACTTGATTGAAATAACTATTTTTTAATTCTTCAAATGTAATGTTTCGAGCGGCTGGATCATTCACATCGGGTGAAATCGATGCGGTTTTAGGTGTAGGGCCAACAGCGCCTGCTACAAACCTAGGTTTATCTTTCGTTGAAAATTTATCCACTGCCTGACGCGCTAATTTGGCAGAAGCTAGATTCATTTCATAAGCTAAATCTGCCATTGAGTAATCTTCTTGTGCAATCTCTGTCGCACCAAAAGTATTGGTTTCAATAATGTCAGAGCCCGCGCCTAAGTAAGCCTCGTGAATGCCTTGAATAATTTCCGGCTGAGTAAGGCTCAATAATTCATTGTTGCCTTTAAGAAAGAGTTCGCGTTTCCCTTGGGGCCCTGAGAATTTCGCAAAACGACCTTCACTGCCTCCGCGATAATCTTCTTCTGTGAGTTTATGTTGTTGGATCATGGTACCCATCGCACCATCTAGCAATAAAATACGCTCAGCCAAAAGCTTTCTTAATATTTTTTCTTGATCGGTCATGAAATCCTGTGGATTCTAATTTTTGTAAGATAAGTTAGGCATGTTGATTAGCCTAAAGTGTAACAAGAAACCTAAATGTAATTATTTTTTACCTGCTTCAATCTCGGATAGTTTCTTTTCTAGCTCTTCTAATTTTTGACGTGTACGTTTTAAGACTTCCGTTTGAACATCAAATTCTTCACGAGTTACAAGCTCCATTTTAGTGAACATGCCCTTTAATAGTGCATCGATATTCTTTTCGATATCTGGTAAGGGTGAATCCTTCACTATCTCTCTGATTTTATTGGATATTTCTCTTAATTTTTCATTATTCAACATAATAAATTTCCTTTGTTTTCAAGAGTTTATCAGATTTAAACCCTCATTAAGTGCATATTAGCTCTTTGCTATCTATGATGATATTGACTAACCCATTGTTTTTTATATAATTATTACGTTGGCACAGTAATTGCTTATATTATTGTGTGAATACAATAATAATTTAGTCACATTATATTT
>CAIWQV010000097.1 GCA_903914945.1 uncultured Methylophilaceae bacterium | reverse complement strand
CACATAATTTACATGCAATACAGCGCTCTTCTCCGTTTGCGTAACGACGAAGTGCATGAAGTCCTCTAAAACGATTAGATTGTGGGGTTTTTTCTTCTGGATATTGCACAGTAATTTTTCTTGCAAAAAAATAGCGCCCTGTGAGAAGCATTCCCTTCAGAAGCTCGATTAGCATCAAACTTGATAAAAATTGTTTAGTTTTTTTAATCATTTAATGAAATAAATATCCCCATGAGGTTTGCATCATGCCACCGATGAAAACTATCCAAGCAATCGTGATTGGAATAAAAATTTTCCAGCCTAATCGCATAATTTGATCGTATCGATAGCGAGGGAATGTTGCCCTAAACCATATAAAACAAAATAATAAAAACGCAACCTTGATAAGTAACCATAAAAAACTATCTGGGATAAATGGAATTGGTGATAGCCAGCCACCCAGAAACATGAGTGCTGCCAACATAGAAACTAAGATCATATTTGCATATTCTGCTAAGAAAAATACTGCAAAAGCCATGCCAGAATACTCCACATGGAATCCAGCTACAATTTCTGATTCTCCCTCTGCTACATCAAATGGAGCTCGATTTGTTTCTGCAACTGCACTAATAAAATAGATAATAAATAAAGGAAATAAAGGCCAGACATACCAATGCCAGAATCCCCCTGCTTGACCCATTACAATTTTTCCTAAATTTAGACTATTGGCGCACATTAAGACACCTACTAATGTGAATCCCATGGCAATTTCATAAGACACAATTTGTGCCGCAGATCGCAAGCTTCCGAGAAAAGCATATTTTGAGTTTGAAGCCCAACCAGCAATAATCACTCCATATACAGCAATGGATGTCATAGCTAAGATATATAAAAGACTTGCATCAATATCGGCAATGACTACATTCAAATCAAAGGGAATGACAGCCCATGCTGCAAATGCAGGAGCAATTGCTAAAACGGGTGCTAGGAAAAATAAAACTTTATTAGACGCTGTAGGAAGAATGATTTCCTTGAATAAAAGTTTTAATGCATCGGCAATAGGCTGAAGTAATCCAAAATAACCTACACGATTCGGGCCTATGCGGACCTGCATGAAGCCAATCACTTTTCTTTCAAAATAAGTTAAATAAGCAACTGATATCATTAAGGGCAAAACGATGGCTACAATTTTTAAAAGTATCCATAATGTTTTTGCGATGCCAGGGGCCCATGTCCCAAACATTGATGTCATTAAAGTATCCATCTTAAGATGGGCTCCTTGAAGTCATTTTTTTTACTGTAACATCACCCCAAACGTCGCCTAAATTTGCTGTTTCATCAATACCACTTGGTATGTAGATAGATCCTTCAGGAATCCCGATATCTTCGATCACAATAAGACTGATTGATTGGCTACCTTGTATGACTTTAATTTTGTCGTTAGCTTTAAGCCTTAATCTTTGCATTTCTACAGGATGAAGTTTTGCGATAGCTTTTGTCTTATGAATTGCCGCTTGCAAAGATGGCGCCCTTCTTACAATCGGGTCAATTCGATATTGATGAATTTCCCCTACTCGAGTGAATTGTTTAGGCTTAGATAAACGGATCTTGTATTCATTTCTAATATCAATTTCATTAGATAATTCTTTTGAAATAAACTGATTTTTTATCTTGATGTGCTCATTCTTCACGTCCAAGCTAGATTCGTAATCAAATCCATCTAAGCCTAGATGATTAGCTAAGACTCTTAAAACTTTCCATGCTGGTCGAGATTGTCCCAAGGGCTGAGCAACCGCAGTGAAGCTTTGGACTCTACCTTCCATATTAATAATCGTGCCAGAAGACTCAGTAAATGGCGAAATAGGCAAAAGGACATCAACATCTTTAAGATATTTAGACTGATATGAAGTTAACGCAACAGTAAAATCTGAAGAGGTAATAGCATCTTGCATTAATTGTGCATTTGATGAATCTAGATGAGGCTCGATATTTAACAAAAGATAGGCTTTTAATTTTTTCTCAAACATAGCCCGCGCATTTAATCCGCCTTTTTCTGGTAAAACATTTGCAACTTCAAGCCCCACGCTATTTAAATGTGAAGGTAGGACTCCAAACGAGGCTTGAGATAATTTTGAAATTTCAAAAGCAAGTTTATAAATAGTCGAATAATCTGGATGTTCCTCAGCTAATTGTCCTAATAATAAAGATGTATTACTTTTCTTACCCGCTAAAATATTTGTCATTAAATATCGAGCTATTGCGTCACTTGTTTTATCTGATTTAATTTTTTCAAGATCTGCTCTGATAAATTTAGTATCTTTCTTCAAGACACCTTTTAACTCTGTCATTGATTTTAGAATTTTTGCGAGCGCCTGAGGGAGTTTATGAGATGTTTGAATAACTTTTTCAGTCACAGTCATTAATGGATCGCAGTCTATTGGATTGACTATAAAAAGTTTGGCGCCGCGACTCACTGCTTTGCGAATTCTTGCAGTTAATAATGGCTGTTCATTTCTTAAATTACTGCCAATAACAAAGTACTGATCAAAATTCTCTAGTGCATCAATATGGCTTCCTAGCCAGTGTGCGCCTTGATGTTGAATTGAAAAATCAGATTGACGAATACGATGATCGATATTAAATGATTTTAATGATGCACTTATTTTTTTAGCTAATATGCCTTCTTCAGAAGAGCTTTGAGGTGAAATAAGCATGCCCAACTCTTCTGGGCCTTCCTTATTTACGATATGTTTTAACTTTTCACTAACAATTGATAGAGCAGTTTCCCAATCAGATTCTTTCCATTGGCCTTTCTCTTTGACCATAGGCACTTGTAAACGATCTTCGCTATTTAAACCTTCGTAGGAAAAACGATCTCTATCAGAAATCCAACATTCATTAATAGATTCATCTTCGCGAGGAAGCATTCTAATAACTTTATTTTGTTTAATATGCGCCTCAAGCGGTGAGCCTAAACTGTCATGGTGCGCTAAAGTGGGTCTTCTAATAAGCTCCCATGTACGAGCTTTATATCTGAATGGTTTGCTTGTAAGGGCTCCGACAGGGCATAAATCAATAATATTTCCAGAGAGCTCTGATTGAATCGAGCGATCT
>CAIWQV010000096.1 GCA_903914945.1 uncultured Methylophilaceae bacterium | reverse complement strand
TGATGAAATTGATTCATGTATAAGCGGAGCTTATTGGGCATAGCATTTAT
Source organism: uncultured Methylophilaceae bacterium (assembly GCA_903914945.1). Classification (GTDB taxonomy): domain Bacteria; phylum Pseudomonadota; class Gammaproteobacteria; order Burkholderiales; family Methylophilaceae; genus Methylopumilus. The sequence continues at coordinate 1,629 of CAIWQV010000096.1, read as the reverse complement.
CCATAATAGATATTTGCTGTTACTTTAATATCTAATTGTGAATTTTTTATGACAAATTTTGAGATAAATTATTACGAATAATCTCTTGTATATAGCTCGCCAATTCTTTTCTGTTGTATCTAGGCCTTATGAGCTGCAGGACCTCAACAATAACCCGAATGTCTTTCTCTTGTTTAATTTTAATGATGGAATCTAAAAGAGACATATCATCCACAAAGGCAGTCTTGTCTGTATAAGAATTTTTCTGCTCATATCTCAAACAAATAGGAAGTATGCTTTTTTGCGTATCGATTGAGGATTGAAATAAATTACTCTTGAACGGTAATAGATATCGACCGTTGGTAGAGGTCCCCTCAGGAAAGATGCATACCGATCGCTTAATCAAACGTCGCTTCATCTTCTTTAAGGCTTTTTTAATATCCGATATTTTGTCACGCTTGATAAATATTGTACCTGTCATTTGAGCTACCCAGCCAAAGAGAGGCCAAGAGGCAACATCTGACTTTGCCACAAAAATGCATGGCTTAATCGACTGAATCACAATGATATCCATCCATGAAATATGGTTGGCTACCATTAAATATTTTTTTTGATTCACAAGATTGCTTTCTAGCCCTGTTACTTCAACACTTATTTCAAAGATAGATAAAAGCCCTTTACACCAAAACCGAATGATTCTCTCTTGTTGATTTTTTGTTGATATGAGAATGAGGAGGCATAAAGGGACCACTAACACTATATGCAGAATGATCTTCAAAGTTTTCATCTCGATATATTAATCTGCTTCTATGTCATATTTGTGACACTGTTCTGTCACGAAACTTTCACACTTGTCATATTTAATGCACACATATGAAACGTTATCGCGCGATCTGGATTTCCGATGTTCATCTGGGCACCACTGAGTGTAAAGCCGAATATCTCCTCGACTTCCTTAAAAATAACACTGCAGAAACGATCTATCTTGTAGGCGACATCATTGATGGATGGGCGCTTAAAAAGAAATGGTATTGGCCACAAAAACATAATGATGTCATTCAAAAGCTCCTCCGAAAGGCGAGAAAAGGTTCAAAGGTAATATATATTCCTGGGAATCATGACGAGCTTGGTCGCCAATTTATTAACATGACTTTTGGTGATATCGAAATCAAAAATGATTTGATACACACAACACTCGACGGCAGAAGATTGTGGGTCACGCATGGCGACCTATTTGACAATATTATATCTTGTGCAAAATGGCTGTCTTTTGTAGGCGACGGTCTTTATTACGTCATCCTAAGAATCAATCATTACTCTAATACTTTAAGGCACAGGTATGGATTTCATTACTGGTCATTCTCCTCTTACATAAAGAACTCGATCAAAAATGTCGTAGGCTACATCGAAAACTTTGAGCAGCTGATGGCAAAAGAAGCCAAAAGAAAGAAATGTGATGGCGTCATTTGTGGACACATTCATAAGGCAGCCATAAAAAAGATTCATGGTGTTGAGTATTACAACGATGGTGACTGGGTTGAGAGCTTGACGGCTCTTGTTGAAACAAAGAAAGGTAAATTAAAACTTGTCGACTGGCATAAGCATTCATTGTCATAAAAAAATAAAACTACCTTCACACAAATGAAATAT
>CAIWQV010000095.1 GCA_903914945.1 uncultured Methylophilaceae bacterium | reverse complement strand
TTATTATTTTGTTTTATATGGTTTAGGGCAACATTCCCTCGCTATCGATACGATCAAATTATGCGATTAGGCTGGAAAATTTTTATTCCAATCACGATTGCTTGGATAGTTTTTATCGGTGGCATGATGCAAACCTCATGGGGATATTTATTTCATTAAATGATTAAAAAAACTAAACAATTTTTATCAAGCTTGATGCTAATTGAGCTTCTGAAGGGAATGCTTCTCACGGGACGCTATTTTTTTGCAAGAAAAATTACTGTGCAATATCCAGAAGAAAAAACTCCACAATCTAATCGTTTTAGAGGTCTTCATGCGCTTCGTCGTTACGCAAACGGAGAAGAGCGCTGTATTGCATGTAAATTATGTGAAGCTGTTTGTCCAGCGATGGCAATTACGATTGAGTCAGAAGAGCGTGAAGATAAAACAAGACGTACGACACGTTATGACATTGACCTTACTAAATGTATCTTTTGTGGTTTTTGTGAAGAATCTTGTCCCGTGGATTCTATTGTTGAAACAAGAATTTTAGATTATCACGGTGAATCGAGGGGCGATTTAATTTATACAAAGGAAATGTTACTTGCCGTTGGGGATAAATATGAAAAACAAATTGCAGACGATCGTGCGCAAGATGAGAGGTATCGATAATCTATGATTGAATTCAAAGATTTTGTTTTTTTCGTATTGTCATTCGTGCTCATAGCTTCAGGATTAAGCGTAATCACATCTAGAAATCCTGTGACTGCCGCACTTTCTTTAGTGCTAGCATTTTTCAATGCTGCTGGTATTTGGCTTCTTTTGCAGGCTGAATTTTTAGCTATTGCATTGGTACTGGTTTACGTCGGGGCCGTAATGGTTTTATTTCTGTTTGTGGTCATGATGCTTGATATTAATCTTGATAAATTAAGAGAAGGCTTTTGGGATTATCTTCCCATGGCAGGTTTTATAGGCATTCTTATGATGGTTGAAATGGTAATGGTGTTTAAAACTAAACAATTTAATTTATCACCTCTCGCTGAAACACTTCCAAACTCATCTAATACGGAATTAATAGGCAATACCCTGTACTCAGATTACGTCCTTCCTTTCGAGCTAGCCTCTGTGGTTTTATTAATTGCGATTGTTTCAGCTATCGCATTAACACTTCGCGATCGTAAAGATAGTAAAAAAACAAATCCTGCAGATCAAATTGCAGTTAAACGGAAAGATCGTGTGAGATTAGTTCAAATGAAATCTGAAGAAAAGTATGTTAAATCGAAAGCAAGGGAAAGAACATGATTGGTTTATCTCATTACCTTATTCTTGCTGCGATTTTATTTACTATCAGTGTAGTAGGTATTTTTCTTAATAGAAAAAACATCATTATATTATTGATGTCCATCGAGCTTATGCTCCTTGCAGTGAATATCAATTTCATTGCTTTTTCTTATTACTTAAATGATATTGCTGGCCAAATTTTTGTATTCTTTATCTTAACTGTCGCGGCTGCAGAGTCTGCAATTGGTTTGGCAATCATTGTTTTGATCTTCAGAAATACACGCTCTATTAATGTTGACGATTTAAATCGTCTGAACGGGTGATGGTATGAATTCTATTTATTCATATCTAGCGATTCCTTTACTCCCTCTTATTGCCTCTTTTTGTGTAGGTATTTTAGGTCAAAAACTTCCAGAACTCTTTGCATCAAGCATGACTATTTCGTCTGTTTTTATTGCATTTCTACTCTCATGTTTGACCTTAAATGAAACATTAAATGGTTTGGTTTTAAATCAGACCATCTATCAATGGCTTAATACTGGACATTATCAATTTGAAGTTGGATTTTTAATTGATAACTTAACTGCCATGATGATGGTCGTTGTGACTTTTGTGTCTCTGATGGTCCACATTTACACCATGGGCTACATGAAAGGCGATGCAGGTTATCGCAGATTCTTTAGCTATATTTCTTTATTTACTTTTTCAATGCTCATGCTAGTGATGAGCAATAACTTTATGCAGCTCTTTTTTGGATGGGAAGCCGTAGGTCTTGTTTCTTATCTTCTTATAGGTTTCTGGTTTGAAAGACCGACTGCAATTTACGCCAATATGAAAGCTTTCTTAGTTAATCGAGTAGGGGACTTCGGTTTTATTTTAGGTATCGCGATGATTCTTTATTGGACGGGCTCTCTTGATTATGCGACGGTATTTAAAAATGTAGGTGTAATCAGCGCACATACCATGCAACTCTTTGGTCAACCTGTTTCGGTTATGACAGTCATTTGTATTTTGTTATTTATTGGTGCGATGGGTAAATCAGCTCAAGTTCCACTTCATGTATGGCTTCCAGACTCTATGGAAGGGCCTACACCAATATCTGCATTAATACACGCAGCCACCATGGTCACTGCGGGTATTTTTATGGTGTCACGCACATCGCCTCTATTTGAATTATCTGACACAGCACTTTCTTTTGTCATGATTATTGGAGCTATTACTGCTTTATTCATGGGCTTATTAGGCATCATTCAAAATGATATTAAACGCGTGATTGCTTATTCAACACTTTCACAATTAGGTTATATGACAGTAGCTTTAGGAGCATCTGCTTACTCTGTTGCAATGTTTCATTTAATGACACATGCATTCTTTAAAGCACTTCTATTCTTAGGAGCTGGATCAGTCATCATAGGTATGCATCATGATCAAAACATTCAGCGCATGGGAAATTTAAGAAAATACATGCCGATTACATGGATTACTTTTTTAATAGGTTCTTTAGCGCTTATAGGCACACCTTTATTTTCAGGCTTCTATTCCAAAGATAGTTTAATTGAAGCTGTGAAGCTATCACACCTCGCTGGTAGCAACTTTGCGTATTTTTCTGTATTGGTGGGTGTATTTGTAACAGCCTTTTATTCGTTCAGACTTTATTTCCTTGTATTTCACGGCAAAGAAAAATGGCGCCTTCAAAAATTAGCTCGTCATGATGATCACCATCATGGCTTGAGTCCAAAAGATAATCCGCATGAAAGTTCTTTGAGCGTCACATTACCATTAGTTCTTCTTGCTATTCCATCCGTTGTAATTGGTTACATTACTATTGAACCGATGCTATTCGGCAGTTTTTTTACGAAAAGCATCTTCTTAAACCCTGAGGCGCATCCTACGATGGAACACTTAAGCCATCACTTCCATGAAATTTACCATGGGCCTTTTGGTATGGCATTACATAGCATCTTAAGCCTACCGTTCTTATTTGCTTCAAGCGGAGTTTTTTTAGCTTATTACTGTTATCAAATTAATTTAAATTTACCTAAATTTATTTTTAGTCGCACACAACGCATTTACCGCATACTAGAAAATAAATATGGCTTTGATACATTCAATGAAAAATTCTTTGCATTCGGCAGTCGCTTTTTGGGTGAAAAGTTTTGGAAAATAGGTGATGTCAAAATTATTGATGGATGGCTTGTAAATGGAACAGCTAAATCCGTTGGGAAACTTTCAGAAAAAATACGTGTAATTCAATCAGGTTATATTTATCACTACGCATTTGCTATGGTGATCGGGGTATTTTTATTTCTAACTTTCTTTATAAAAATATAAGATGAATTTAACGCACATATTAAGCTATTCAATTTGGACTCCTATATTTTTGGGGGGGTTAATACTATTGTTAAGTTCAAAGCTGACTAATACGCAAGCTAAATGGACCTCACTTATAAGCAGTATCATTTCTTTTTTCATTACATTACCGCTTTACTCTTCCTTCGATTTTTCTTTTGGACAATTTCAATTTCAGGAATTTTTTCATTGGATTCCCGCATTTCATATTAATTACCATTTAGGTGTAGATGGTTTTGCGATACCTCTAATTCTTCTCACAAGCTTTACAACTATGATTGTTGTCATTGCATCATGGAGATCTATAGAAGATCGTGTAGCTCAATACATGGCGGCTTTTTTGATTATGTCGGGTCTCATGATAGGGGTATTTAGTGCGCTCGATGCCATGCTCTACTATATCTTTTGGGAAGCCATGCTTATCCCTATGTTCTTGGTGATTGGTATATGGGGCGGACCTAATCGGATTTACGCCACAGTTAAATTCTTTTTATATACCGTCTTAGGTTCTTTATTGATGTTAGTAGCATTTATTTATCTCTACTTACATACGCATTCGTTCGAAATAGTTAATTTTTATAATGCCGGACTTGGCTTATATCCTCAGGTCCTTATTTTCTTAGCTTTGTTTATGGCATTTGCAGTCAAAATTCCTATGTGGCCGCTTCACACATGGCTGCCTGATGCGCACGTTGAAGCACCTACAGGAGGCTCCGTAGTTTTGGCGGCTGTGATGTTGAAATTAGGTGCGTATAGCTTCATGCGCTTTGCAATGCCTATTGCACCCGAAGCTGCATTTTATTTAAAAGATTTTATGGTGACTTTGTCTCTGATTGCTATTTTGTATATTGCACTTATTGCAATTGTACAAAAAGACATGAAAAAGCTCATTGCATATTCATCAATATCACATATGGGTTTTGTAACTTTAGGTCTTTTTATGTTTAACGCAATCGGTATTGAGGGCGCTTATGTTCAAATGATTTCACATGGATTTATCTCAGCAGCTATGTTTTTATCTGTTGGTGTTTTATATGACAGATTACATACCAGAGAAATCGCAGACTATGGTGGTGTGATTCATGCGATGCCAACTTTTTCAGCATTCGCAGTATTTTTTGCCATGGCGAATTGCGGTCTTCCAGGCACTTCAGGTTTTGTTGGAGAATTTATGGTTATTATGAGCGCTATGCAAAATAATTTCTGGATCGCGTTCATTGCAGCAACATCACTTGTTTTTGGTGCAGCTTATTCATTATGGATGGTCAAGCGAGTCTTTTATGGTGAGGCACGCAATCAAAAAATTAAATCATTAGTAGATATTTCATGGCGGGAATTTTTT
>CAIWQV010000094.1 GCA_903914945.1 uncultured Methylophilaceae bacterium | reverse complement strand
TGAAGCTAAACCGGCTGCCACAATATTTTTAGCGACATAGCGTGCTGCATATGCGGCTGAACGATCTACTTTGCTTGGATCCTTTCCTGAGAAAGCACCGCCCCCATGAGGGGCAGCCCCACCATAGGTATCTACAATGATTTTACGTCCAGTGAGTCCACAGTCCCCTTGAGGGCCGCCAATCACGAATCGACCTGTGGGATTCACGAGGTATTTGATGTCACCTTTAATAAGCTCTTTTGGCAAAATGGGTTTAATGATTTCTTCAATCACTGACTCACGAATGGTCTCCAATGAGACTTCGGGATCATGCTGTGTTGAAAGCACAACAGTATCAATTGAGTGAGGCTTATGGTCTTGATATTTTAAAGTCACTTGTGCTTTAGCGTCAGGGCGAAGCCAAGGAAGTCTGCCATCTTTTCTTAAGTATGATTGTCTTTCCATTAATCGATGTGATAACCAAATAGGCATAGGCATTAATTGCGCTGTTTCATCACACGCATAACCAAACATAAGGCCTTGATCGCCAGCGCCCTGATCCAGAGGATCATCTAGAGCCCCATCCACACCTTGTGCAATATCAGGCGACTGTTTGTCATAGGCAACAAGCACCGCGCAGCCTTTGTAATCGATACCATAATCGGTATTGTCATATCCAATATAACGAATCGTATCGCGCGCCACTTTAATGTAATCGACATTCGCTGTGGTTGTAATCTCACCTGCCAATACAACAAGGCCAGTATTTGTCAAAGTCTCAGCTGCAACACGTGCAGTGGGGTCTTGTTCCAAAATAGCATCAAGAATCGCATCAGAGATCTGATCAGCGACTTTATCTGGATGACCTTCGGAAACGGATTCCGAACTAAATAAATACTCACTCATAGTTTTTTCCAGGTTTTAAATTACGTAAAGCGTTTAGAATAGCAAAATATCGCGTTTAAATACAATTATGCTATCAAGACTACTCTTATTTTTCATTGTCATACTCTTCAAATTACCACTCTTTGTCTTGCATGGATTGGGGAATTTATTTGGTTACATGGCTTATCGATTTGATCGTCGATTTAAAGAGCGAATAGATACTAATTTAAAACGTGCTTTTAATACATCTAATGAACATGATTTAAAAAAACTTACTCAATTAGCGATTCGCGAAATTGGAAAATGCCTGATGGAAGCGCCTGCTATTTGGTTTAATGCTCCTCAAAAAAATTTCCGCTGGGTTAAAGAATGCTATGGATGGGAGCATGTTGAATCTGCGCTCAAAAAGAAAAAAGGTATTATTTTTCTAACGCCTCATTTAGGCTGTTTTGAAATTACGGCGCAATACTATGCACACTTTCATCCCATCACTGTTTTATTCAAACGCCCAAAAAAAAAGTGGCTTGCAGATATTGTGCTGTCTGGGAGACGTCACCCTCAAATTCATCTTGCTGAAGCGAACATCCAAGGTGTTAAATTATTGATGCAAGCATTAAAAAAAGGTGAGGCGATTGGTGTGTTGCCTGATCAAGTTCCCAATGAAGGTCAAGGTGTATGGACTCAATTTTTTAATACTCCTGCTTATACCATGACGCTTGTTTCTAAACTTGCAGCGTCTTCGAAAGCCACTATCCTCATTGGTTTTGGCCATAGACTTGCAAAAGGTCAAGGATATGAAGTACACATTGAACCTTTAGGCCAAGATCATTCGCCACAAGGCATCAATGATCAACTTGAAATGCTCATTCGAAAATATCCAACGCAATATCTTTGGAATTATCAGCGGTTTAAAAAACCAACCAAATAAGAGACAATCATTTTATGAAGGTTCATTTTACAAAAATGCATGGGACTGGTAATGACTTTATAGTGCTCGATCATACAAAGTCTCCTTTCCAATTATCCAAAGAGGCGATTCAGTCTTTGTCTCATCGACAACTAGGCGTTGGATTTGATCAGCTTCTTGTTGTAGAAAAAACAGCGCTTGAAGATGTTGATTTTAAATATCGTATTTTTAATCAAGATGGTGGCGAAGTAGAGCAATGCGGTAATGGTGCGCGATGTTTTTATCGGTTTGTAAAAGATAAACATTTAACAGATAAAGTATCCATTCGCGTTGAAACAAAATCTGGCGTGATTGAAGTTACTGAAGATCATGAGCACATGATTGAAGTGAATATGGGTGAGCCCATTTTTAATCCTAAACTCATCCCCTTTCTTTCAGAAACTGAAAAAAATGAATACTCTATTTCTATAGATTTACCTGATCAAAAAGAGACGCTGAATATGGCTGTATTATCGATGGGGAATCCTCATGCCGTGATGACAGTAAAAGATACACATAAAGCTCGTGTTGAAACATTAGGTCCTTATTTGGAATCACATAAGCTTTTTCCAAAACGCGTTAATGTAGGGTTTATGGAAATTATTACTCCACATCATATTCGTTTACGTGTTTTTGAAAGAGGTGTTGGAGAAACACTTGCCTGCGGAACTGGAGCGTGTGCTGCCGTGGTGTCAGGGATTAAAAGTCAATCGTTATCTTCCCCTGTCAAGGTCGACATGCAAGGCGGATCCTTATCTATCGACTGGAAAGGCTCTGGACATCCGGTGATGATGAAAGGCCCAGCGGTTACTCTCTATGAGGGAGATATTGAGATCGCTTAAACTTTATGGAACATAACCCTTTCCAAAAAAGCTATATCGACTACCTCACCTTTGAAAAAGGGCTTAGCAGTAATTCAATTAAAAGTTATACACATGATCTCACTCAGCTCATCATGCTCGTTGAGCATGATCGTTTTGAATCCTTCACGATTCAAGATATCAGACGTGCCAGTGCCAAACTTAATAGTCAGGGCCTTCATGGTAAATCCATTGCTCGCATGCTGTCTGCATGGAGAGGCTTCTTTGATTATTTAATTGAACGCCATCAATTTAAAGAAAATCCTGTAAAAGATGTTCACGCGCCAAAGAGTGCTAAAACATTGCCACAAACTTTATCTATTGAACAAATGGTTAAACTGATTTCAATTGATGACACAACCTTATTAGGATTGCGAGATAAAGCCTTTTTAGAATTATTTTATTCTTCAGGTCTTCGTTTAAGTGAAGCGGTCAACGTCAACATCAATGACCTTGATCTTCAAGAGGGGGTCATTACCGTCACCGGTAAAGGCAACAAAACACGCATGATTCCAATGGGTCAAAAAGCTATCCATGCTATTCAATCTTGGATTGAAAAACGTACAACGATTAAAACAGATGAAAAATCTGTCGATGCTTTATTTATTACTGAGCGCGGAAAACGCATGACCCCTCGCGCTATTCAATACCGCATTCAAATGTGGGCCATCAAACAAGGCATTGATAGTACGGTGCACCCTCATTTACTAAGACATAGTTTCGCCTCTCACGTTCTTCAATCAAGCCAAGACTTAAGGGCCGTGCAAGAAATGTTAGGGCACGCTAATATTAGTACCACGCAAGTCTATACGCATTTAGATTTTCAGCACCTAGCAAATATTTACGACAAAGCACACCCTAGAGCGAAAAAGAAATGATGATCACTTTAATTTCTTTAAGCGCTATTGACGCAATTCAATTCTTTAAACTATAGTGAAGGTATGGAAGCTCAACTCATCGCTTTAGAAAAAAAAATTAAGCAGCTCATCGACTTAATTGAATCTGCGCAGGGAAAAAATAAAGATCTCGAAACGCGTCTAGCTTCAGCTGAAGCAACACTCTCAAAACTTCAATCCAATATGCAAGAAGCCAGCCTTCGCCTTGAGAAAATGATAAGACAATTGCCTGAGGACAAATTATGAGTTCAAAAAATATTACTGTAACCATCATGGCGCGAGAATTTATTGTGGCATGCCCAGAAGGCCAAGAAAAAAGTCTATTAGACTCTGTGCAATACTTAAATCAGAAAATTGATCTCATTCAATCTCAGGGCTCTATTGTGGGAGTCGATCGTATCATCATCATGGCCGCACTTAATATTACGAATGAACTTATCAATCAAAACTCTTCTGAAGGTTTTGATTTATCTCAATTCCGTCATAAGATTTCATCTATCGAGCATCAAATCGACGAAGTACTTGCACAAAACTAAAGATCTGCCTATTCTTTACTAAACATTGCAATGAGCGCGTTTGTTTTTTTAAGTGTTGCTTAGGCTAATAATTCCTTGAACTAGTCTATAGCATCGGTTTTAGCTCTTCAGGTTGCGGTGTGAGCGATCTAAATTGGGCGCTCTTTTAAGACACCCTTGGCGATTGCACCTAATGCACCTTAGGCTTTTACCCCTTGAACCTTTGGTTCAGGATGCTGGTCTAGGCAACACTTAAGAAAATCAACGTAGCTCTTTTATCGACTTACTTTTTTTATTTTATAAACTATGCGTTATTGGCTCATGAAATCCGAACCGTCTGATGTATCTATAGACGATTTAGCAAAACTTCCCAAGCAAACAATCGATTGGTATGGCATCAGAAATTATCAGGCCAGAAACTTTATGCGCGATCTAATGAAGTTGGGTGACCTCGCATTTTTTTATCATTCGAATTGTGATGTCCCTGGGATTGCAGGCATTGTTAAAGTCAGCAAGCTTGCTTATCCGGATCGCTTTCAATTTCAAAAGGGTCACAAGTATTTTGATCCTAAATCAACGCCTGAAAATCCACGCTGGCTGAATGTAGATGTCACGCTTGTTAAGAAAACAAATTTATTAAGTCTAAAAGAATTAAGAGAATTTAAACCATTGCAACATATGCGCTTACTTCAAAGGGGTAATCGCCTCTCTATCACCCCTGTGACCGAAGAAGAGTGGACATTCATTGCAAAACATTTGAAATAAAAAACCCAAGCATTGCTTGGGCCTTTTCGAAACAAACTAAAAGCTATTACTTATTTGACGTTATCTAAGCT
>CAIWQV010000093.1 GCA_903914945.1 uncultured Methylophilaceae bacterium | reverse complement strand
TAAGTTTTACCGTGCATCCATTTGCAGATCTTTCAGCCGATGCGTCAGCGAATTCAAAAGCTTGCTCAATTTTTAGATCAGGCAACCCTTCGATTTCTAAAATACGTCCATTGAAAATATTTTTTTTATTTTGTTTTGCTACTGTGAGGTCACCATTTTTAATCGCTGCATACGGTATCGCATTCACGAGATCTCTCAATGTAATGCCTGGTTGCATCTTACCTTTAAATCTCACCAAGACTGATTCAGGCATATCGATTGGCATAGCCCCCATCGCTGCTGCAAATGCTACAAGTCCGGAACCTGCTGGAAATGAAATGCCTATCGGAAAGCGCGTATGGGAATCACCGCCCGTGCCTACAGTGTCTGGAAGTAAAAGACGGTTAAGCCAAGAGTGAATAATTCCGTCGCCAGGTCTTAATGTAACCCCGCCTCGGCTCGACATAAATTCAGGAAGCTCATGTTGTAATTTAAGATCTACAGGTTTCGGATAAGCTGCTGTGTGGCAAAAACTTTGCATGACTAAGTCAGCATTAAATCCAAGGCAAGCTAATTCTTTTAATTCGTCTCTTGTCATAGCACCTGTTGTATCTTGAGAACCAACAGATGTAACTTTTGGCTCACAATATGTTCCAGGTCTCACACCAATCCCTGCAGGCAACCCGCAAGCACGACCTACCATTTTTTGTGCAAGCGTAAATCCTTTTTTAGAAGAGACTGCTGGTGCGGGAGTTAAAAATAAAGTACTTGGAGATAATTTTAAAAACTCTCTGGCTTTCGATGTTAATCCCCTGCCAATAATAAGAGGTATTCTGCCACCCGCGCGATATTCATCTGCAAGCGTAAACGGTGTTAAGTTAAATTTAGCAATGGATTCATTTTTACTATTTAGAATTTTTCCTTCGAATGGTTGAATAGTAATTTCATCTCCAGTTTTCATTTGACTTACATCACATTCAATGGGGAGCGCACCTGAATCTTCTGCCGTATTAAAAAATATAGGTGCAATCTTATTGCCTAAGACAATGCCACCTGTTCTTTTGTTTGGAATAAAAGGAATATCACTTCCCATGTGCCATTGAAGAGAATTAATTGCTGATTTCCTCGATGAGCCCGTTCCTACAACATCACCCACATAAGCGATAGGTAATTGTCTAACTTTTAGGTCGTGAATTGTTTTGATGCCATTTGGCATTTTATTCACTAACATGGCTTTGGCATGTAACGGGATGTCTGGCCTCGACCAAGCTTCTTGCGCTGGAGACAGATCATCGGTATTTGTTTCACCATCTACTTTGAAAACAATTGCTTTTATTTCTTTAGGTAATACAGATTTTTTTAAAAACCAATCACCATTAGCCCATGACTCCATTAGTGTCATTGCAGCTTTATTGCCTGACTTTACTTTTTCACTCACATCGTGAAACGCATCAAAAATTAAAGTGATATGCGATAAAACTTTTACAACATCATCAGCGAGATCTGAATCTAGAAGAGAGATAAGTGATTGAACGTTATAACCGCCTACCATAGTTCCTAATAAATCAATGGCGTACTGAGGTGAAATGAGTGAGGATTTTTCTTTACCGTTTGCAATATCTGTAAGATAGGCAGCCTTAATATACGCAGCT
>CAIWQV010000092.1 GCA_903914945.1 uncultured Methylophilaceae bacterium | reverse complement strand
TTCCTAATGCTGCGAAATTTTTCCTTGAATATGAATCGCCAATATTAGTAGCATATTTCAGAACTTCCTTCTCCCCCCAAGCTCCACCCTTAGTTTAAAAATTCACTTTTGTCATGATTAAATTCAGTAATTGAATTTAATCTTTTCTAGTAATTTTTTGAACCAAGGATTAAATATGAAATTAAAAAAATCATTATTCATTAGCTCTTTAATAGCAGCATCTATTCCAAGCTATGCATTTGCATGTGCAAGTTGTGGATGTATTTTAAGTACTGATTGGGATGCGCAAGGTATCTCAGGTGCAGCAGGCATTCGCTTAGATCTTCGCTATGATTATTTAGATCAAAAACAATATCGCTCTGGCAGCAATAAAATCTCAAAAGATGCTGTTAATGCAGGAGGACTAAATGAAGTTGAGAATAAAACAACCAATCATTATGTAACCGCAGGTATTGATTACAGTCCAAGTCGAGATTGGGGTATTAATCTTCAGATTCCTTATATTGATCGCTCTCATAGCACATATGGAGACTCTGGTTATAGCAGCTCAGATTTAAGTACTTCTCATACTAAGAGCATGGGAGACGTTAAGGCCATTGGTCGTTATCTAATTTCTGGATATAACTTGGGCCTTCAATTAGGCGTGAAATTACCAACAGGTGATTATAAAAAGAATTTTGATAATGGAGATCCTTTAGATAGAGGTCTTCAGCCAGGATCAGGCACGACTGATCTATTAATAGGTGCTTATCACTTCGGTTCAATCAATAAGGATTGGGATTACTATGCGCAAGCGATGGCTCAAATTCCAACAAATACAAAAGATGGTTATCAACCAGGTAATTCTTTAAATGTAAATTTTGGTATACGTTACTTATTGAATGATTTCATTACGCCACAATTACAAATCAATACTAAAGTTTCAGGACGGGATTCTGAAGATGGCAATGCAGCGACTGGTCAGGATAGTGGTGGAACATTAGTTTATTTAAGCCCAGGCGTAACTGTTAATGTTAAAAAAGATTTGAAGTTCTATGGGTTCGTACAATTGCCTATTTATCAATATGTAAATGGCAATCAGTTAACGCCAACTTGGACTGGCACATTAGGCGCTCGATATAACTTCTAAAATTTATTGAAGAAGAGGCGTGATATTTTTTTCGAGGACGGCTTCGCTAATGTTGCCGTCATCGAACCAAGCATTTTTTCTTAAGACACCCTTCTTATCGACGACAAAAGTAAGTGGTATTCGCCATATACGGCCGTATGCTTTTGCTTTTGTATCTTGTTCCATAGCTATTGGAAATTCATAAAGCTTCATCATTTCTTTTACTTTTGATAGGTCATTTGGTTCATCGATACTTACAAATATCATGACAAGCCCATCTTTTTGATGTTTCTTGAAATAAGCATTAAAAATAGGGATTTCTTCGCGACATGTTGGACACCAAGTGGCCCAATAATGAATCATGACAGTTTTACCAGTTTGTTCGGCAAGGCTCAGTCTCTCACCTTTAATGGTTATAGCTTCAAAAGACGGTGCAAGCTTTCCTTCTTCCAAATCTTTACTGAAGGCAGATTGAGAACTAATGAACATCAATGTATAAAACAAGACTTTCAACATAAATAGCGAGAATCACTTAGTTAAAGTCAGTATTTTAATTTATTTTCTTAAATAAATTGAAATTTATCAATTCATCCCCACATTAGTAGTATTAGACTAATTTATGAGGAATTAATATGCGTTTTGATAAATTGACCACGAAGTTTCAGCAAGCATTTGCTGATGCACAGAGTCTTGCAAATGCAAATGATAATCCAAATATCGAACCAGCTCACATGGTTCAAGCATTGCTCGACCAAGAGGATGGAAGTTCAGCTTCACTTCTATCTTTTGCTGGTGTTAATTTATCGCCGCTCAAAGCATCACTTAAATTATTCATTGATAAATTGCCTAAAACCGAAGGTAGCCAAGGTGAGATTTCAATATCTAGGGATTTAAATAACCTTTTAAATTTAACCGAAAAAAATTCACAAAAGTTAGGTGATGCTTATATCTCAAGCGAGATGTTTTTATTGGCTTTAGCTGATGATAAAAGTGAAATCGCTAAACTATTGAAGCAACATGGCTTAACTAAAGCTGCATTAGAAAAAGCTGTTCAATCTGTGAGAGGTAATGACAAAGTCAATTCACAAGATGCAGATGGCCAAAGAGAGGCTCTAAAGAAATATGCAATCGATTTAACTGAGCGAGCAAGAATGGGTAAGCTTGATCCTGTGATTGGTCGTGATGATGAAATTCGTCGCACAATTCAGGTTTTACAACGCCGTACAAAAAATAACCCTGTATTAATCGGTGAGCCTGGTGTCGGTAAAACAGCCATTGTAGAAGGTTTAGCCCAACGTATTGTAAATGGTGAGGTACCTGATTCATTAAAAAATAAACGAGTCTTGTCACTTGATATGGCAGCTTTATTAGCAGGTGCTAAATATCGAGGCGATTTTGAGGAGCGCTTAAAAGCGGTTTTAAAAGAAATTGCATTGGACGAAGGTCAAACCATTGTCTTTATCGATGAGATTCATACGATGGTAGGTGCAGGTAAATCAGAAGGCGCTATGGATGCAGGCAATATGTTAAAGCCTGCTTTATCACGCGGCGAACTTCATTGCGTAGGTGCTACAACTTTAGATGAATACCGAAAATATATTGAGAAAGATGCTGCCTTAGAAAGACGATTTCAAAAAGTGCTCGTAGATGAGCCTTCCGTTGAAGCTACTATTGCGATCCTTCGTGGGCTTCAAGAAAAATATGAGCTTCACCATAATGTCGAGATTACTGATCCTGCGATTGTGGCAGCAGCAGAATTATCACATCGGTATATTACTGATCGATTCTTACCTGATAAGGCAATTGACTTAATTGATGAAGCAGCCTCTCGCATTAAGATGGAGATTGATTCTAAACCAGAAGTTTTGGATAAATTAGAGCGACGTCTTATTCAATTAAAAATTGAACGTGAAGCGATGCGTCGTGAAAAAGATGAAGCGTCTAAAAAACGCTTTGATTTGATTGAAGATGAAATCAAAAAGCTTGAAAAAGAATTTAGTAATCTAGAGGAGATTTGGAAATCAGAAAAAGCACAACTGCAAGGTTCAAAACATATTAAAGAAGAGATTGAGCAAATACGGTTAAAAATTGAAGAAGCAACACGTAAAGGTGAATGGCAAAAAGTTTCTGAATTGCAATACGGTAAGTTACCTGAGCTAGAAACACAACTCAAGCAAGCCGCTAAAGCTGAGACTGCTAAACCACAAGCGAACCGCATGTTGCGCACTGAAGTTGGTGCTGATGAGATCGCAGAGGTAGTAAGTCGTGCTACAGGTATTCCTGTAGCAAAAATGATGCAGGGTGAGCGCGATAAGCTTTTAAAAATGGAAGATAAACTTCATGAGCGTGTTGTAGGTCAAGATGAAGCTGTTCGTGTGGTATCGGACGCGATCCGTCGTTCAAGATCAGGTTTAAGTGATCCTAATCGGCCTTATGGCTCCTTCCTTTTTTTGGGACCTACAGGTGTGGGCAAAACAGAACTCTGTAAATCATTAGCTAATTTTTTATTTGATTCACCAGATCACTTAATTAGAATTGATATGAGTGAGTTTATGGAAAAACATTCTGTAGCACGTTTGATTGGCGCACCCCCAGGTTACGTGGGTTATGAGGAGGGTGGATACCTCACTGAAGCTATTCGTCGAAAACCATATAGCGTCATTTTATTAGACGAGGTAGAAAAAGCGCATCCAGACGTGTTTAATGTTCTGCTTCAAGTTTTAGATGATGGACGTTTAACAGATGGACAAGGACGCACTGTAGATTTTAAGAATACTGTGATTATCATGACGTCTAACTTAGCTTCTAATATGATTCAATCAATGTCAGGCGATGATTATCAAGTGATTAAATTGGCCGTCATGGGCGAAGTTAAAAATCATTTCCGACCAGAGTTCATTAATCGTATTGATGAAGTGGTTGTTTTCCATGCGTTAGGTGATGATCATGTCAAATCAATTGCAGCAATTCAGTTACAGTATTTAAAAGATCGATTAGCGCAACTTGAAATGAAAGTAGAAATTACAGATGCGGCTTTAGAAGAAATTTCTAAAGAAGGTTTTGATCCTGTTTATGGTGCAAGGCCTTTAAAGAGAGCAATTCAATCTGAAATTGAGAATCCACTTGCGAAAGAAATTTTAGCGGGTCACTTTATGGCAAAAGATACCATTAAGATTGATAGTGTTTCAGGTAAACTTAAATTTACTAAAATTTAAATAAAGTCTTATTTATGAAACAGACTAGTCAAACATTGGCGATCCGCACCTCGGGTCGCCATTTTTATGATGTCACCCAGAAAGTTTTAGATTGGGTAAGCCAATCAGATTTCAAAGAAGGCCTATTGACTCTCTATGTTCAGCATACTTCAGCGAGTCTTCTTATTAATGAAAATTATGATCCAGATGTTTTAGTTGATTTGGAAAGTTTTTTTGAGCGCCTAGTGCCTGATGGCGATCCTATATTTATTCATACGGCTGAAGGTAAAGATGATATGCCGGCACACATTAGAACTGCTTTGACACAAACAAGCCTCTCAATACCGATTAGCCAAGGTAAGGTTGCTTTAGGCCAATGGCAGGGCATTTTTTTATATGAGCATCGCTATCAATCTCATGAGCGTCGCATTTTAATGCACGCGATTGGCGAATAACTTATTTAATTGAAGTCCAAGCGAGAGGGTCAAAAGGTTTGCTGAGTTTTCTTAATTCAAAATAAAGGCCATTCGATTCATTACCACCTGTATTACCTACTAAAGCGATCACATCTCCACCACGCACGATCTCACCGGTCTTTTTAAGAGTAGATTGGTTATTACCGTAAAGACTCATATAACCTTCACCGTGATCGACAATAATAAGATTACCAAAGCCACGAAGCCAGTCTGCAAAAACCACCCGACCAGTCGCGACGGATTTCACTTCGTTACCTTCGCTAGATTTAATGAATAAACCCTTCCAAGATAAGCCGGTATCTTCTCGCGGTGAGCCAAATCGATTAATGACATCACCCTTCACAGGTAAGCTTAATTTACCCCGTAATGTTTCAAATTTCTGGCCAATAAATGTTTCTGTAGGGATTGTTTCATTTCGAACAATAGGCGTTTTTGAGGATGTTTTTTCTTCTCGTCTTGAAGGTACAGGAGCTGAAGGTATTTTGGCTAAGCGATCAACGAGGTCAGTCAGTCTTTTTTCATCTCGCACCAATTTCTGAATTTCATTACGTTGCTGATTAATTTTTGAAGATAAATTTGCAATGAGTTTCGCACGCTCTTTCTTTTGCGATTCAAGTTCTGTTCGTTTAACTTCTTCTTTTTGTTTTAAGCTTGCAATTTCTTTTAGCTTTTGAGTAGTTTCAAGACTATAAGCTTCAATCTTTTTTAAGTTGCCTTGCATTTGATAAATGCTTTTCACACGCGCTTTAGCTACATAAGAATAGTATTGAATATTTCTTGCAATCACACTGGGATTTTCTGATTGGATGATCATTTGTAAGTAGCCTGGATCGCCACGAAGATATTGTTGATAAATTTGTTCACTCAACATTTTTCTTTGAATATCTACTTGAGAAACAACTGAATCAGATTGTGCCTTGAGTTCTTGGAGCTTAGTATAATTTTTCTTTTGCTGAATCCAGATTTCATAAAGTGTCCGATTAGTATCACTTATCTGTTTTTCACTTTTTCTTAACTGATCAGTAGCATCTTCTTGAGCTTTTTGTGTGCCACTTAATTCTTTTTTAAGCTGATCAATTTTTTCATGAACAGCATTTAAGTTTTCTTTGGCTGAATCAGCTTTAGTTGCAGCTAAGCCATGGTGAGAAAAAGACAGAAGGAATATAAAGGTGCATTGAATCAAAAAATTCAATGAAATATTTTTGACTTTAATCATTCAATTGAATTAAGTTTTGCCCTGTCATCTCGGATGGTTGTTTTTCACCCATGAGATAAAGTAGGGTGGGGGCAATATCAGAAAGTCGCCCATTGGGTCTAATGCTAGCTTTTCGACCCACATATAAGAAAGGTACGACATTTGTAGTGTGTTGTGTATGAACCTGTTTATTTTCATAATCTTCCATCAGCTCTGCATTACCATGGTCTGCGGTAATAATCACTTCACCACCAATTGATTCCATAGCACTCACTACTTGGCCAATACAGCTATCAAGCGCTTCCATGGCTTGAATTGCTGCATTAAGATTACCTGTGTGGCCTACCATATCAGCGTTTGCAAAATTACATACGATGGCATGATATTTTTTGCTTTCGATAGCCGCCACTAATTTTTGTGCTACTTCAAATGCGCTCATTTCAGGTTTTAAATCATAAGTTGCGACTTGAGGAGATGGTACTAAAATACGATCCTCACCTTGATATACAGTTTCATTGCCACCATTAAAGAAAAATGTGACATGCGGATACTTCTCTGTTTCTGCAATACGAAGTTGTTTTAAACCTAACTTTGAAATGTATTCGCCAAATGAATTATTCACATAGCTTGGTTTAAAGATGACCGATGATTTTTTGTCATTCTGATCATATTGAGTTAATGTGAAATAGTGACTAATCTTAATTTTCTTTTGTCGCTCGAAAGCATTAAAGTTATCTTGTAAAAGTGCGTCAGTAATTTGTCGTGCACGATCAGAACGGTAATTCATAAAAACGACCGCATCACCATCTTCTATCGTAATGGCTTTTTGATTCTCACCATAAATCGATGTCGGCTTAATAAATTCATCTGTTTCTTCTCTTTTATATCCTTCAAGAATGGCATCGATGGCATGCGTGACAAGAATTGGAGACCCTGACGTTAAAGCGTTGTAGGCTAATTCAATGCGAGGCCAACGTTTATCGCGATCCATAGCATAGTAGCGACCTGATATGGAGGCAATCTTGCCAGTACCTAAATCTTTTAAATGAGATTCGAGTTGTTCAATGTATTGCAAAGCGCTTTTGGGTGGGGTATCTCGGCCATCTAGGAAAGCGTGAATATAAACATCTTTGAGTGCGCATTGTTTTGCGAGTTTGAGCATGGCATAGAAGTGATCTAAGTGGCTATGCACGCCACCATCAGAAAAAAGACCCAAAAGATGCAAGGCTTTGCCATTCTCTTTGAGCGATTGAAATGCATCAATCATGTCTGCATTTTTAAAAAAATCCCCTGATGCGATACTTGTGTTAATTTTTTCAAGATCTTGCTGAATTACACGACCAGCCCCTATATTTAAATGACCCACTTCCGAATTGCCCATTTGTCCTTTAGGTAATCCCACAAATTCTTCAGAGGCATTAATAAAACTGTGTGCATACTTATTCCATAAACCATTCCAATGAGGCATATCCGCATTTTTGATTGCATTATGGTCTTCGTCATCTCGATGACCGAAGCCATCTAAGATAATAAGTAGAACAGGTTTTTTTAACATAGTAGAGGGCATGTATATGTGACTTAAAGATTAATGAATTATAATGCTTGTCATCAAATTACACACTCCCAACCTTTTGATAAAGTTAGCGCGCTATGAAATCTATTAAGATGTATACCAGTGCTTATTGCCCTTATTGCGCAAATGCTGAGAGGCTGCTATCTAAAAAAGGTGTGAGCCATATTGAAAAAATACGTGTTGATGAGGATTCATCTATTTTAGAGGAGATGATTGAAAAAACTGGGCGTCGAACAGTGCCTCAAATTTATATTGGTGATTATCACGTAGGCGGTTTTGATGATTTAAGAGCCCTAGATTTAAAGGGTGAGCTTGATCCACTTTTAGAAATTTCCTCGTAGATTACCCCTTTATTTTATTTAAATATTGTCGATAAAAAGATAGAATGCTGTATTCATTTAATTAAACAATAGTGACCTTAAGGGTCGCGTGACTGGAAAATAACATGGCAGAAAAAAAGAAAGCAGCACCTAAATCATCTAAAGCAGAAAAAAGCGTCAAAATTGACCCGCAGGCAAATGGAAGCGCACAGCCTGGCTTTGCTATCGAAAAACTTTTTCTAAAAGATGTTTCAGTTGAAGTGCCTAACTCGCCAGAAATATTTACACAACGTGAAGCGCCTCAAATCGCGATTGAATTGGGTAATTCAGGTAAGCCACTAGCTGATGGTTATTTTGAAGTCGCTCTAAAAATTACAGTGACATCAAAAATTGCCGATAAAACCGCTTTCCTGATCGAAGTGACTCAAGCAGGTATTTTTGCTTTGCGTAATATTCCAGAAGAAAATCTTGAGATGATTATTGCAATCACTTGCCCTAATATTTTATTCCCATACGCACGCGAAGCTATTTCAGATTTAGTGATTAAAGCGGGCTTTTCTCCAGTTCTCTTAAATCCAATTAATTTTGAAATGCTCTATATGCAACAAAAGCAGCAAGCGGCGGGTAATGCGGTTGGCACAAAAAACTAAGTCTTTTTTCTGTTATTTCTTTGTTTGGATTGTGTGCTTTATTTCACAATCCGCATATGCTGAATTTCGATCAGTTACTGCACCTAAAACCATTCTCTATGAAGCGCCCTCAGCCACAACTAAAAGAGTTTATTTAGTCAGCGAGGGCTATCCTTTAGAGGTAATCGTCAATCTCGGCGATTGGTTAAAAGTGAGAGACCCTTATGGCACACTTAGCTGGGTTGAATCAAAAAATTTACAATCTAAAAGAACCGTCATCGTTAAAGTAGATAAGGCTAATATTTATAAAGAGCCAGAATTAAAATCAGGATTGTTAGCCAATGTTGAAAAAGATGTTGTGATAGAACTTTCAGATCCTTTAATCACAAATGGCTGGATTAAAGTACGTTATCAACAAGATCTAGATGGATATATTCAAACCTCTCAAGTATGGGGAATTTAATTAATTGAAAATTGCAGTATTAGGCGCGGGCGCATGGGGGACAGCTTTGGCAATGCAAATTAGCCAAAAGCACCGAGTTACATTGTGGGCTAGGAATGCAGGACATATATCTGGTATGCGAAAAGCAAGATCCAACCCCCTTTATTTAGGCGACTTCACCTTTAATGATCAGCTTGCCCTTGAGGATAATTTGGCTGAAGCAATTCATGATGCTGAGCTAATTTTGTCGGTCGTACCTACTTCAGGATTTAGAGCAATCTTAAAAGAGATTAAATCTTTGAATCATAAAGCACCTGTCATTTGGGCTAATAAAGGCTTAGAAACAGGGACTGCAAAGTTGCCTCATGAAGTCGCCATGGAAGAATTAGGGGACCCTAAAAAAACGGGACAACATTGGGGTGCTTTATCTGGCCCTAGCTTTGCCGCAGAACTTGTGAGGTCTCTTCCCACTGCATTAACTTTAGCCGCAACAGATGAATCGTTTACGCAAAGTTTAGCTTCTATTATTCATGGCCATAACCTTCGTGTTTATACCAGTCAGGACGTGATTGGTGTGTCTGTAGGTGGCGCTCTCAAAAATGTGATTGCTATTGCTGCAGGTATTTCAGATGGTATGGGATTTGGGAATAACGCGCGTGCAGCATTAATTACAAGAGGCTTAGCTGAGATTACCCGTTTTGGTATGAGTCTTGGCGGACAAAAAGATACTTTTATGGGGCTCACGGGAGCGGGCGATTTAATTCTGACCTGTACGGGAGACTATTCAAGAAATCGTGAAGTAGGTTTAAGACTTGCTAAAGGTCAAACGATTGATGAAGTTTTAAAAGGCCTAGGTCATGTTGCAGAGGGTGTTTACACAGCAAAAGAAGTTGTGAATCGAGCAAAAGCATTGCATGTATCCATGCCTATTACTCATGAAGTTAATCAGGTATTAAGTTTTGGCAAGTCACCCAAAGAAGCCGTGATCGATTTATTAGGTCGCGAGCAAAAGTCTGAAATACACTAGTTTCAAATCCCACCTTTAAATTCATTTTGACGCCAAGCTTCGTAGAGAAGAATTGCGGCGGCATTTGACAAATTAAGACTGCGACTATTTTCCATCATGGGAATTCTTATTTTTTTCGTTTCATCAAATTGATTACGAATAGATTCAGGTAAGCCTCGGGTTTCAGGCCCAAATAAAAAGACATCTCCTTTTTCATAATTCACAGATTGATAAGGCGTGCCACCTTTAGTGGTGACAGCAAATATACGATGGTTTTTATGTTGCGCTTCAAAAACATTAAAATTTGTATACGTTTTTAAAGAAGCATATTCATGGTAATCAAGACCTGCTCGAATCAGTTGTTTGTCATCCAAACTAAAGCCTAAAGGCTCAATTAAATGGAGTTGAGTGCCCGTATTAGCGCAAAGCCTAATAATATTTCCCGTATTAGGAGGGATTTCAGGTTCGAAAAGGGCGATTGAAAACATAGAATATAACAACTGATTAAATTTTATACAATTGTAACAAATTATAGTAAAATAACTTAACAATTAGTTTTTAATACTATTTTTACAATTAAATCATATAGATAGGGATAAATAATGATTGAATCGCAACTTGATATGAGTACCCAAACCATTCAATTTGAAAGAAAATCCCCGAAAAAACTAAAAAACCCTATAAAAGATCGTTGGTCGATTGCTGAAATTGAGGCTTTATATGACCTGCCTTTTAGCGATCTTATGTTTCAAGCCCAAACGATTCATCGTGAACACTTTAATCCAAACGCAGTTCAGGTCAGCACACTTCTTTCTATTAAAACAGGCGGATGCTCCGAAGATTGTGGCTACTGTCCTCAATCAGCACGTTATGAAACGAATGTTGAAAATGAGGCGATGATGCCCATTGAAGAGGTATTGAAAGCCGCTAAAGCTGCTAAGGAAGCGGGAGCAAGTCGTTTTTGTATGGGCGCAGCTTGGCGAAGCCCAAAAGATAAAGATTTAAAACCAGTACTAGAGATGATTAAAGAAGTTAAAAAAATGGGACTTGAAACGTGTGCAACACTTGGCATGCTTAAAGATGGGCAAGCTAGCATGCTTAAAGAAGCTGGGCTTGATTATTACAACCACAACTTAGATACGGCTCCTGAATTTTATGGGGATGTGATTTCTACACGCGTTTATCAGGATAGGCTTGATACATTAGATCGAGTTCGAGAAGCAGATCTTCACGTATGTTGTGGAGGTATTGTTGGTATGGGTGAGAGCAGAACTGAGCGGGCAGGACTGATTGCACAGTTAGCTAATATGGAAAAGCAACCCGAGAGCGTACCTATCAATTTATTGACGCAAGTGGAAGGTACGCCGCTCCATGGCACCGAACCACTCGATCTCTTTGAGTTTGTAAGAACTATTGCCGTTGCAAGAATTACCATGCCCAAAAGTTATGTACGACTATCTGCCGGAAGACAATCGATGCATGAAGGCATTCAATCACTAGCTTTCTTAGCGGGCGCTAATTCAATTTTTTATGGTGAAAAATTATTGACGACAGATAACCCAGATGTGAAAGTTGACCAAGCATTATTCGGTAAGTTAGGTATCCAACCTATTTAAGTTTGTGATGCTAGATCAAATTCATCGTGAACTCCAATCTTTAAAAGAC
This sequence comes from uncultured Methylophilaceae bacterium, assembly GCA_903914945.1. GTDB lineage: Bacteria > Pseudomonadota > Gammaproteobacteria > Burkholderiales > Methylophilaceae > Methylopumilus. Next base: position 13,849 of record CAIWQV010000092.1, on the reverse strand, counting down.
AATCATCTTTTTAGAACAAGAAAATTATTAAGCGGAAGGTTGGGGTCCAAACTTTCCCTTAATCAGCAAGAATATTTAAGTTTTTGTTCAAATGATTATCTCGGGCTTTCACAAAATCAATTTATTCAAGATGCATTAATTGAAGGCATTCATTTGTCTGGAAATGGTATGGGAGCTTCTCATCTCATTTCTGGCCATCACGAATTTCATGAAGCATTTGAAAATGCATTTAGTGAAGCGCTTTGTTTTGAAAGAGCGCTTTTATTTTCATCAGGCTATATGGCGAATATGGGTGTCATTTCTGCATTAGCTGGAAAAGATGACACTATTTTTTCAGACAAGTTAAATCATGCTTCACTAAACGATGCTGCGATTCTTTCTCGTGCGTATCATAAAAGATACCGACATAATGACATGAATCACCTGGAAGAATTAATTCGAGCATCAAAATCGAAAGTTAAAATCATTGTGACAGATGCTGTTTTTAGCATGGATGGTGATATCGCAAATATCCCTCATCTCATTAATTTATGTGAAGCATATGATGCTTACCTTTATATTGATGATGCCCATGGTTTTGGCGTCTTGGGTAAAGAAGGCAAAGGTACATTGCAGCATTTTATTGATTTAGAAAAAATTCAAACACCCTATTCACCAAGACTTATTTATATGGCAACGCTAGGAAAAGCAGCAGGCATTCATGGCGCTGTGATTGCTTCTTCAAATAATCTGATTGAATACTTTATCCAAAAATCAAAACAATATATTTACACAACTGCCATACCAGCATTTCTTGCTTACGGACTTAAAGAGTCCTTAAATCAAATTTTAAAAGCTCAAGAAGCAAGGGCGCATTTAAAAGAGATCGTGAATACCTTTAGAAATCATATGAAATTAAATAAGCTATTTCTAGGCAAATCTTTAACACCTATTCAGCCTGTGATTGTCGGAAACGAAATAGATGCATTAAGTTTAAACCAATGGCTAATGAATGCAGGTATTTACGTGCCAGCGATTAGGCCGCCTACAGTACCAAAAGGTACTTCAAGAATGAGAATATCTTTTTCAGCATTGCATTCAGATCTAGACGTCAGAGAGCTAATAAAAAATATTATAGATTTTGAAAGTCATCTAGATGCACATTAAAAAAATTGGCCAAGGAAAAGATCTTGTTCTTATTCATGGATGGGGCATGCATAGTGGCATATGGGAGCCTATTATCGATAAATTTTCAAATGAATATACGCTTCACCTTGTAGACATTCCAGGCATGGGGAAGAGTCATGTCATTGATCCTTACGATTTAAATCATGTGGTTGAAGTGATAAGCGAATCCTTGCCAACCTCATTTGATATTTTAGGTTGGTCCTTAGGCAGTCTTATCACTCTTAAAATGAGTCTTATGTACCCCGAAAAAATTCATCGCATGGTTTTAGTGGGGGGCACACCTTGTTTTATTAATCAGATAGATTGGAGTCACGGGGTAGATATAAGAGATTTTAATGATTTTGCTAATAAGCTTTTTAAGAATTACAAGTCGACTATGATAAATTTTTATACACTTCAACTCATGCATTCAAAAAATAGCAAGCTGCTTATTAAAAAACTTAAACAAATAGATGAAGCAGAAAATCCGCCGGACGTTAAATCCTTGCAACTTGGGCTTGATATCCTATTGAAGAATGATTTGCGTGATGATATTAATAAAATTGATCATCAAACACTTTTAATAGTAGGTGATATGGATCGCTTAACGCCAAAATCTTCATCTATGTGGCTTGAAAGTCATATGAAAAAAGGGCAATTAAAAGTTATTGAAGGCGCATCACATATTCCTTTTCTATCCCATCCAGATGAGTTCTTTCGTCATCTCGATCGATTTTTATTAGCTGCTTAATCATGACCAAGCATCATATTGATAAAAAAAGGGCTCAAGCGGCATTTAATAAAGCGTCAGCTACTTATGAGGATGCAGCAGTCCTTCAGAAACATGTGTTAGGAGAAATGTTTCTTAGATTGAAATTGCTCAAAATTAATCCAGAGACAATTCTTGATCTAGGTTGCGGTCCTGGCAACGCTGGGCCTGATTTAAAAGCTAATTACAAGCCTCGCGATCTTATTTATTTGGATTTCGCATATGACATGCTAAAAAAAGCAGAAGAGAAAAATAAAGACCATTTCTTAAAATCTTTTTCAAATAGAACGACACAGCAATTTATCTGTGCAGATATCGAAGCTATTCCAGTATTAGAAAATAGTGTTGATATGATTTGGTCAAATTTATCTCTTCAGTGGTGCAATGATCTAGATCAAGTATTTACTCAGATAGAAAAAACATTAACGCACAACGGACTTTTTGTATTTAGTACTTTTGGACCAGGAACTCTTCATGAATTAAGAGCTTCACTTGCATCATTTTCTCAATACTCACATGTGAATGAATTTATTGATATGCATGATATTGGAGATGCGCTTGTGCGTTGCGGATTTTCTGATCCGGTCCTAGATGTCGATCTTTATACGCTTACCTATAGTACATTTAAAGATATTATGTATGATCTCAAGCATATAGGTGCGCGCAATGCGCTTTCAGGAAGAGCCAAAGGCATGACAGGCAAGAGCTTTTTGTATCATTTAGAAAAATCTTACGAAACCTACAGAACCGATACAAAATTACCCGCGAGTTACGAAGTTGTTTACGGGCATGCGTGGAAAGTAAATAAGCCAATTGATGAATCTTCAGTCGTTAAATTTTATCCAAAACAATAATGCATACATATTTCATTACTGGAACTGATACCGATATTGGAAAAACAGCAATCACATGTAGCTTGATAGCTAAATTGACTGAAGAAGGATTCCGTGTGGGAGGGATGAAGCCTGTTGCTGCTGGATGTCATATGGAAGATGGCTTCATGATATCTGATGATGTTAAGAAGATTATCGAGGTGAGTAATGTTGATTTAAATATTAATGAAATTAATCCTTATCAATTTGAGCCTCCAATAGCGCCTCATATAAGTTTTAAAAAATATAAAAAAGAAATCGATATGCATCTGATTCAAAAACATTTATGTTCATTTGAAAATAAAATTGATTATTTATTTATTGAGGGTGTGGGAGGTTATGCCGTCCCCTTAACAGAGAATTTTTCTACGGCCGATTTTATTGGAGCTCTTGATGTGCCTGTTATTCTGGTCGTAGGTATGAAGCTTGGCTGTATCAATCATGCCTTATTGACAGTTGAATCAATTCTAAATAAAAAACAAAAGCTGTCTGGTTGGGTTGCTAATCGGATTGATATGCATATGCTCGCTTATGAAGAAAATGTATCTTTTTTAAAAGAAAAGATTAAGGCGCCTTGTTTGGGTGAAGTGCCTTACCTCAAGAATTTTGATCCTTTTAATGCGTCAAAATTTCTTGATATCACTAAGCTTAACGATAAAGTTGATTTAGATTGATATAGTCAGCAATTTCATCAGGCACGAGATCTGTAAGATTTTTATCTAAATGAATTGCATCCCGTATTTGAGATGATGAAACATCAATATACTCGAATTGTTTCACCATAATTAAACCACACGCTGATCCATGAAGATCTTCTGTCTTTTGAATTAGTCTTTTATTCCATTCATGCTTTAAAAGTGGTGTCAATTGATCCAAGTGAATGGGTGATTCGTGTCTTTCTACAATTAATATATGGCAATAATTAAAAAGCTCGTTCCATAAGTGCCACGATTCAAGCTTTAGAAAAGCATCGCTCCCCATTAAAAAACATAAAGCCTGGCCTTCTTCTTTTTCTTGCGCGAGACTTTTTAATGTTTCGATCGTATAGGAAGGTAGAAGATCATTCTGATTTTTTTTAATTTCTCGATTGTCGGTAAAAAAATCTGCATGTGGCTTTAGAGCAAGATCAAGCATTTCTAAACGATACTTATTTTCTAATACGATATTTTTATGAGGCGCTAAGCCGGACGGAACAAAAAGAACTTTTGATAAAGAGGCGAAGCCCTTCCAAGCTTGAGCTAATTTAATATGACCATAATGTATTGGGTCGAACGCACCACCAAACACACCAATAAGCTTCAAAGACATTCCTTATTTGCGAATATGACCATTACCCAACACGATATATTTGAGCGAGGTCAGCCCTTCAAGCCCTACAGGACCTCTTGCATGTAATTTATTTGTTGAAATACCTATTTCAGCACCTAAGCCGTATTCAAAGCCATCTGCAAATCGAGTGGAAGCGTTCACCATAACGCTGCTTGAATCTACTTCTTTTAAGAATTGCATCGCACGTTCATAATTTTCTGTAACGATAGCATCGGTATGATGAGAAGAATATTGATTGATATGATGAATGGCTTCATCGATATCACTTACAATCTTACATGAAATGATTGCGTCAAGATATTCAGTATAAAAATCGTCTTCACTTGCTTTTTTGATGCCCTTAACAAGTTTCAAAGTTTCTTTGCAGCCACGCACTTCAACATTATGTTGATGAAGCATTTTTACAATTTTAGGTAAAAAATCGCTAGCAATATGCTTCGAGATTAAAAGTGATTCAGTAGTGTTGCATGTACCCAATCTTTGAGTTTTGGAATTTTCAATAATTTTAAGAGCTTTATTTAAGTCCGCATCTTGATCTACAAAGACATGACAATTTCCATCCAAGTGCTTAATGACAGGAACAGTTGCTTCGTCACTAATTATTTGAGTTAGGCTTTTGCCACCCCTTGGAATAATGACATCAATATAATCATTAAGTTTAATCAAGCCTTTGACTATAGATCTATCAGTTGACTCGATAACTTGTACACCCTGAATTGAAAGGCCGGCTTTTTTAAGCGCCTCATGAATAAGACTACTTAAAGCAATATTAGAATGAATAGATTCACTACCCCCTCTTAATATAATGGCATTTCCTGATTTAATAGATAAACTCGCTGCATCAATAGTGACGTTAGGCCGAGATTCGTAAATCATACCTATAACGCCTAGCGCAACGCGCATTTGACCGACCTGAATTCCTGATGGCTGTGTATTCAAATGCATAATTTCACCAATAGGGTCTCTAAGATCAATAATTGCTTGTATGCCTTTAATCATTGAATCAATAGTTTTATTTGAAATAATAAGACGATCAATAAAAGCGCGATCTAATTTATGTTTCTTGGCTTCTCGGACATCTTTTTCATTGGCTTTAAGAATAATTTTAGCTTTCGAACATAAAAGCTGAATAAGATGAGTCAATGCATCATTTTTTTGTTGAGTTGATGCTTTAGCCATTAGGCGTGAAGCTTTTTTTGCTTCTACACCTATTTTTTTGAGGTATTCATTAGTGTTTGTCATGGGTGAATTATACGCGCTAAGAATTTATCTTGTATAGAATCAAATTTTTCGGTTTCGAGAGGCTATTTTTGCAAGGCCTAAACAAAGTCTGGATGTTTCAAGCCAAGCATCACCTGGTGAGATACCTTTAGATATTTTATCAATTTCAGAAAGCTTTTGAATAGCAGCTCTTAAATGCTTTATCGAAAATAAGGATAGAGATTTTTTAACTCGCATTAGCTTATCTCCAAAAATTCTTGATTTTGTAAGATGACTATCCAAAGACTGACTCTTAAAATCAAGCTCCTTAACTTCTAGCATAGGCTTTAGTACCCATGAGAGTGAGCTTGTAACGCTAATAGGACTTTGACCCTCATCCTTTAAAAAATTAAGAGTTGATACAGTTTTTTTCTGGTCACCACTTAGAACGTACTCACTAAGCTCAAAGGCATCATAGCGAGAAACATTAGAGATAGATTGGGAGACTTTTTCATACGAAATAGTTTGATTTGGGAAAAGGAGCTCTAATTTATTTAACTCTTGATCTGCAGCCAGCATATTGCCATGAACAAATTGGCTAATCAATTCAATACTATCTTCATCTAAATTAATTGAAAGCGAAGAAGCACGTCTCTTAAGCCAAGGGGAGAGTTCGTTAGGCTTAATTTCATCAAGTCTTATTGTATAAGCTATTTTTTCAATATCTTTATACCATTTTTGTAATTTTGCTTCCTTGTCAATCTGAGGAAGGTGAATTAAAAGAAGATCATCCTGAGAAAGTGCTTGTATGATTTGACAGAAAGTTTCAGCACCTTCTGCATTAATTTTTCCAGAGGGAATGGTAATTTCAATGATACGTTTCTGGGAAAATAAGCCTTGGGAAGAAAGCGATGCAGCACAATCATTCCACTTAAAATATCGGTCTACTGTAAGACTTATTTTTTCTGCGAAACCTTGATCTTTAGCAAATTGGCGAATGAGGTCAAAAGCTTCTCTTCTTGAAAGAGCTTCGTCTCCCAAAAGTAGAAATTTTGAATGTTGATTTTTTTGAAGCTCTTTATTAAAAGCTTCGGAATCAAATGCTGCCATTACTTATTTTTTAATCAGTTGAATTTGATTAAACAGATTTGTAATGGCATCGTTACGCATCGATTCATTAAGCTGTCTTTCTTCTTCTTCTTTACCAATTAGATTTGAATCACTATAAGTATAGTCCCGACGTGTTTCTAAGATATTTTCTTGGCTCCAGATTTCGCTGTCAGAAGTTTTAATGCGGTAACGAACTCTGTAGAAAATTTCATACTCTCGAACTAAGCCCTGGCCACTTAACGAAAGAATTCTTTTTTCACTCTCTTCGCCAAGGAGCTCCAATCTTAATTGGGGATTTTCTGTTGGAGAGACAATCACTACCTTGTTGTTATTTAAGATTTTTTTTAAGCTTTTTGTAAAGCTTAACTCTTTACCCTCAAGGCTGACTGTTTTAAATGAAATCTCTGTCATACCTCTCATATGAAAACCACAGCTTGTGATAATCAATAGGCTTAATAGGACTATAATTTTTTTATGTAAAGAGTTCATCATTTATCCTGTAACGATATTAATGAGTTTTTTGGGCACAAATATAATTTTTTTAATGCTATTTTCATTATCAATGAATCGCTTAACATCCTCATTTTCAAGGGCCTTACGTTCAATATCTTTCTGCTTAAGATCAGCTGATACTAGCATATTTCCTCTAAGTTTTCCGTTCACTTGAATGACCATAGCATATTCATTTTTAATTAAAGCTTTCGGGTCAGCTATGGGCCATGATTCCTGGTCAATTGAAGTATTAAAAACTTCGGACCATAGGGCGTGGCAAATATGAGGCACAAAGGGATTAAGTAATAAAATAACATTTTGAATTACTTCTTGTTTGACCGATAAGGTTAAATCGTCTTCACCTTCTACTTTTGCAAGAGTATTCATTAATTCCATTACGGAAGATATAGCCGTATTAAAGCTATGCCTTCTTTGAATATCATCTGTAATTTTTTCGATAGTTTGATGAAGCTCAAATCTTAAATTTTTCGTCTGAGGTGTTAGATCGCCTTCTTTGTATGGCTCAATCTTACCTTTAGCCAAATGATCATAAACAGTTTTCCACAAACGTTTAAGGAAACGATTGGCACCCTCGACACCGCTATCAGACCACTCTAAACTTTGCTCAGGAGGCGCTGCGAACATAATAAAAAGTCTCGCAGTATCAGCTCCAAATTGATCAATGAGTGACTGAGGGTCTACTGTATTACCTTTTGATTTGGACATCTTGGTGCCGTTTTTTAACACCATACCTTGCGTTAAAAGATTTTTAAATGGCTCTGTATGTTTAATAAGTCCAAGATCCCTCAGAAGCTTATTAAAAAAGCGCGCATATAATAAATGTAAAATCGCATGCTCAATACCACCAATATATTGATCAACCGGCATCCAATAATTACTTCTTTCATCAACCATAGCAGTTTTATTGTCATAACTTGGGTAGCGAGCAAAATACCAAGATGATTCTACAAAAGTATCCATCGTATCTGTTTCTCTTTCAGCGTCTTGACCGCATGAAGGGCAGGTTGTTTTGTAAAAAGAGGCATCTTGTTTGATTGGAGAGCCGACGCCATTCATCACAATAGATTCAGGGAGGATGACAGGCAAGTCTTTTTCGGGAACAGGCACCTCGCCACATGATGAGCATTTTATGATTGGAATTGGACACCCCCAATAGCGCTGTCTTGAAATGCCCCAATCACGCAATCTAAATTGAGTTGTTTTTTTGCCTTTTTGTATTGATGTTAATTTATTAACGATAGCGTCAAATGCTTCTTGAAATGCTAAGCCATTAAATTCACCAGAATTAATTAGCCGGCCATGCTCAGTGTAGGCCTCTTGAGTTAAATTAATTTCTTCTGAATTTATAGGCTCAATGACTTGTTCGATATTGAGATTATATTTTTTAGCAAAATGAAAATCTCTTTCGTCATGAGCCGGAACCGCCATCACTGCGCCTGAACCATAAGTCATGAGCACATAATTAGCGATCCAAATGGGCACTTCTTTTTGCGTAATGGGATGTATAGCTTTAAGCCCAGAATCCATACCAATTTTTTCTGCAGTAGCAAGATCGGCTTCAGCAACACTTCCTCTTGTGCATTCATTAACAAAAGCTTCAATTACAGGATTATTTTTTTTAACAAAGGAGGCAAGGGGATGTTCTGCGGCTACAGCTAGATAAGTTACACCTAAAAGAGTATCAGGCCGTGTCGTATAAATTTTAACAGGCTCAATATAGTCTCTTACAGAAAATTCAATTTCACAGCCATAGCTTTTACCAATCCAATTTCGCTGCATGGTTTTAACTTGCTCGGGCCAGCCTTCTAGTTTATCTAAGTCACTTAAAAGCTCATCGGCGTACTCAGTGATTTTCATGAAGTATTGAGGTATTTCTTTTTTTTGGACTACAGCACCAGATCGCCACCCTTTTCCGTCAATCACTTGTTCGTTAGCAAGCACAGTTTGATCAGCTGGATCCCAATTTACGGTAGAAATTTTTTTGTAAATTAATTTCTTTTTGAAGAGTTGGGTAAATAACCATTGCTCCCATTTGTAATAATCAGGACGACACGTCGCAATTTCTCTCTTCCAGTCAATAGCAAGCCCTAGCTGCTTTAACTGGTGCTTCATATAATCAATATTGCTATATGTCCAAGCCGCAGGTGCTGATTTATTTTGTAATGCTGCATTTTCTGCAGGAAGACCAAATGCATCCCAGCCCATAGGCTGTAATACATTAAAGCCAAGCATATGGTGAAAGCGGCTTAATACGTCTCCAATTGTATAATTTCTCACATGCCCCATATGAAGCTTTCCGCTAGGGTAGGGGAACATAGAGAGGCAATAATATTTTGGCTTTTTAGAATCCTCAGATACAGAAAATGTATGCTCTTGATCCCAATGAGACTGAACTTTCTCTTCAATATCTTTGAAAGGATAAATGGGCTGCATGTCTTAATTACTTAATTTGTTCAAAAATACATTTCTGAATATCATTAACGTTGCCAAGCCCGTTAATTTTGATATAGCGGAGACCTTCATTTTCAGAAGCTGACCATTTTAAATAATAATCCACAAGAGGTTTCGTTTGGCTATGATAAACGCTAAGACGTTTTAAGATAGTTTCTTCTTTATCATCATCTCTTTGAACAAGATCTTCTCCAGTGACGTCATCTTTACCTTGAATTTTTGGCGGATTATTATGTATATGATAAATGCGACCTGATGCAATATGTGTTCTTCGCCCACTTAATCTATCTAAAATAACGTTATCGGGCACATCAATTTCAATGACCATATCTATAGTGATAGCTGCTTCTTTCATAGCTTCAGCTTGAGGAATGGTTCTAGGAAATCCATCCAGTAAAAAACCTTGCTTACAATCACTATCTTGAATGCGCTCTTTTACCAATTCAATGATTAGTTGATCTGGAACAAGTGCGCCGCTATCCATAAATTGTTTAGCTTCAAGACCAAGCCTAGTATTTGCTTTAATAGCGCCGCGAAGCATATCGCCAGTTGAAATTTGAGGGATATTAAATTTATCTTTAAGTATTTGGGCTTGTGTGCCCTTGCCTGCGCCTGGCGCCCCTAGCAGAATAATTCTCATGTGCTTCTCCTTAAGCCTTAATTATATCAGCCGATGCCTATTTCTTATGGCTATAAGTTGGCATAAATTAGCTTAGATAATTTGAAATTTTTACGAAATCTGATACTGATAAATTCTCAGCCCTTAATTGAGGATTGATATCAATATTCTCAAAGTCATTTGCATTCATAAAATTTTTCAGAGTATTTCTAATAGTTTTTCTTCTTTGTGAAAAAGCTTCTTTTACAATTATTCCAAATTGATCAATATTTTTTGCAACAAAAGGATAGTTATCATATGGAATAAGTCTTACGAAAGATGACTCGACCTTAGGTTCAGGATCAAATGATTCCTTAGGAACATGAACTAGATGTTCCATAGCAAAATAATATTGCAGCATTACAGATAACCTTCCATATTCTGGGGATGATGGAGCTGCGATCATACGGTCTACAACTTCTTTTTGAAGCATAAAATGGAGGTCTGCAATAATTTTTATATCTTCAATGCATTTAAAAAGAATTGGCGTAGAAATGTTATAAGGCAAATTACCCACAATTCTTATTTTTTTATCAAATTGATGGAAGTTAAAATTTAAAACATCTTCATTGAATATCGTAATATTATTTTTTGAATATTGATTTTGCATCCAATTTACAATATCTCGATCGAGTTCGATTGCAAAAAGATGTTTTGTTTTCTCTAGCAGAGGTTTTGTAAGTGCTCCAAGACCAGGACCTATCTCAACAAGAAGATCATCCTGAAGGGGTTGAATAGATTGAATAATTGCATGAATAATAGAAGAATCTTTTAGAAAATTTTGCCCAAATTTTTTCTTAGCAACATGTTTCATAGATGAGATTTATGTGCCAGATCAATAGCCAAATCAATAGCACTATAAAAACTATTTGGATCTACATTTCCTTTGCCAGCTAAATCAATAGCTGTTCCATGATCTACAGAAGTCCTAATAATTGGAAGACCAAGGGTCACATTCACGCCCATACCAAAATTAGCATGCTTGAAAACTGCAAGACCTTGATCATGATACATTGCGAGAAAACAATCAGCTTCATTAAGGTATTTTTTTGTAAAAAGCGTATCTGCCGGGAGAGGGCCTTCAATAAGCATGCCTTCCAATTTTAATTTTTCAATTACTGGAGTTAGAATTTTTATTTCTTCTTGTCCTAAAACGCCGTTTTCTCCAGCATGAGGATTTAGCCCTGCAACAAGTATTTTTGGATGATTGATTTTAAAAAGATGAATAAGATCATTTTGAATAGTTCTGAGCGTATTTTCTAATTTTTCTTGTGTAATTAAATGGCTTACCTGAGCTAAGGGAACATGTGTTGTCACAAGCGCTACCTTCATAAATTTAGATGCGAGCATCATGACTTCATTTTTAGCATGAGTATATTGAGCAATATATTCTGTATGACCTGTAAAAGGCTGGGTTTCATTGATAATACTTTTATGAATAGGTGCGGTGACGAGCGCATCAAAAGATTTATTTAAGCATCCATCTAATGCAAAATTTAGAACATCAAGAACATAGCTATTATTTTTAGAATTAAGCGATCCTGTCTTTATAGTTTCTTTCGCAGGAATATGATGAACAGATAGAGAATGATCACCCTTATGTTCTATAAGGGTATTTTCGTGAAATGTAATTGTTTTACTCAGCTGAGAGGCTCGATCAGATAATGCATGTTTATCACCAACAACTGTAATAAATGCTGGGAATTTCTTTGAGCTAAGAAGAATACAAAGATCTAGACCAATGCCTGCTGGTTCGCCTGAGCTTATGACGATATGTGGCTTAAAAGCGTTCAAGATAAAAAATTAAAAGTTGTCTTCTAACCGAAGTTCTACAAAAGATCTATCTCGTAATTCTTGTAACCAATCTTGATAAGCTTCTTCAGACTTTCGCATTTTGATTTGCTGCCTCGCCTGAATGCGAGCAGATTCTTTTGACATGTCTTGTGACCTTCTTTCAAGCACCTGAATAAGATGCCATCCAAAAGGGGTTTTAATAGGGTCGCTAATTTGATTGATATTAAGCTGCTTCATTGTTTTTTCAAACTCCGGCACAGTATCACCAGGGTTAATCCATCCTAAATCACCACCGCTATTTGCAGAAGGGTCTTCTGAGTATTGCTTTGCCATATCTTCAAACTTTATTCCATTTTCTAAGCGCTCTTTTATACCAATTAATTTTTGACGCCCTTCATTTTCTGAAGTAATTTCTGAGAGCTTAATTAGAATATGCCTTACATGTGTTTGCTCAACGACAAGTGGACCGCTAGATCCTTTTTTATTGATAAGTTTGAGTATATGAAAGCCGTTAGGACTTCTGAGTATAGGCGTAAGTTTTCCTACCTCTGTTTTTTTAAGGGCGTCCACAAATAATGTAGGTAAATCAGAAGCTTTTTTCCATCCTAAATTCCCACCTTCAAGGGCGTTTGGAGTTTCCGAAAAGGCCGCAGAGACCTGAGTAAAATTTTTACCAGATTGAATTTGTTTAGCTGCTTCTTCAGCTTTATTTTTTAATTTCTCGAGCTTTTCAGGAGAGGCATCTTCAGGAACGCGAATGAGGATATGTGCAACTTCAAATTCATCTTGAATTTCTTTTGATTGAGCATTTAAGAAGTTATCGATTTCACCATCTGTAATTACAATTTTGCTATCTACTTCACGTTCTTTTAATTGTGCAATCGTGATTTCATTTCTGATCTCTTCTCTGAACTTATAAAAATTAGTACCATCTTTTTCTAAGGTTTTTTTAAAATCAGCTACATTAAGCTTATTCTTCTCCGCAATACGTTCGATGGTTTTATCGACCTGAGCATCGCTAATTTTCAATCCTGTTTGATATGCAAGTTGAATTTGAATGCTGTTTGCAATCAATCTTTCTATTACTTGTTTTCTTAAAACATTTTCAGCAGGGATTTCAATTTTTTGACTTTTGAGATTGCCAATTACGGAATTTATTTTTTCTTGTAACTCTTTTTCTGTGATGACATCTTGATCAACAACTGCAATAATGCGATCGAGCTTTTTGATGCTACCTTCTGATTTGGCATAAGCTATCTGCGAGGTCACGCTTAAGAAAATGAGGATTAATTTAAAGTAAAAGAATATTTTTTTAGGTGACATAGTTATTTAATTAAAGTTCGCTTGGCGATTAGCATCTGGAATCTGATTTACAGTTCTTGCGCCTGGAACATTACGATATAGGAATGTATTAAGTTTATTTGGATCCATACCAATATTACCGAGGCCATTCAGTTCCAACTGAACAAAGAAGGTATAGTTAGCTGCCGGACTTGTAGGCAACGAAATTCTATCAAAAAGCGTTCTTGCAACCCAGCATCCGCCGTCATATTCCACGCCGGCCACTGTTTCAATAGTTTGCGAGGTTCTTAAGTCATAGTTAAATCTTCCAACAGAGTAAAAACGATTACCAAGAGGCCATTGACCAGCCACATTAAACTCTTTAAGCGATTGCGTACTATCCAAGACGTTGTCAATCATACGATAGCTTATATTAAATAATTTTCCTGGTTCAGGGTTATATCGAGCACTAATCGTATTTCGAAGTACTTTATTTTTTGAAGGGTCATATTGCCACATACCATCTAAATTTAAGTTATTCGCTAGTCTTGCAGTTGCGCCTGCAAACAGATCTGATTTACTTCTGCTGGAGTCTGAAGCACTGAAAGTTGAATTAAGGAATGTTCGTCTGTCGTCAAAATAAAGTCTGTGAGCAATTACTCCTGATATTCTTTCCCTACCATTTTTATCAATAAGTTTGGAAGTGAATGCTGCGGTAAGTTGGTT
>CAIWQV010000091.1 GCA_903914945.1 uncultured Methylophilaceae bacterium | reverse complement strand
TTCAACAATAACAGGCTCAGGATCAAATTCATGTTTCACAAATACAATGACACAGGTGTAGTGTGCTTTACGATTCGTTTCATTTTCTAATAGCTTTAAGAGCTTTTCATTATTTTTTTGATCCGATGAAGGCTCTCCCGCGAATCTTGCTGATAACACCCCTGGTTGACCGTCTAATATATCTACAGAAATACCTGAATCATCTGCAATAGCCGGCAATTTTGATAATCGGCTTGCATGTCTTGCTTTAATAAGTGCGTTTTCAACAAATGTATGGAAAGGCTCTTCCGCAGGGGCAATTTTAAAATGCGACTGAGGCAATATCTCAACATTCATATCCGCTAAGATCGATTGGATTTCGATGAGTTTTTTTGCATTGCTTGTTGCAATGACGATTTGCTTATTCATGAAATTACTTTAAAACATTTTTTTGTAATTGAACGAGTTCTTTAATCCCTTGCGCTGCCAAGTCAGACATTTGATCCATCATTGCGCGAGAAAAGGGCGCCCCTTCTGCGGTGCCTTGAATTTCCACAAAACCTCCTGAACCTGTCATGACAATATTCATATCTGTATCGCAACTTGAATCTTCACTGTAATCCAAATCTAATAGTGGGTTTCCTTCGTGAAGTCCTACAGAAATAGCTGCCACAGAATCAATCAGCGGGGACTCTGAAATTAGTTTTTTATCCAATAAATGTGTAATCGCATCATGCACTGCGACATAGGCACCTGTAATGCTCGCTGTGCGTGTGCCGCCATCGGCTTGAATGACGTCGCAATCAATTTGAATGGTGCGTTCACCCAGTTTTTTTAAATCAATAATCGCGCGTAAGCTACGTCCAATAAGACGTTGTATTTCCTGGGTCCGCCCGGATTGTTTTCCGCGCGCGGCTTCACGATCCATTCGTGATCCAGTGGATCTTGGCAGCATGCCATATTCAGCTGTAATCCAGCCTTGACTTTGACCCTTTAAAAAAGAAGGTACTTTTTCATCAATACTCGCTGTACATAAAACGTGTGTATCGCCAAATTTAATCAATACAGAACCTTCAGCATGTTTTGTGTAATGCCTAATAATTTCAACAGGTCTTAATTGGTTGTGAGCGCGTTGATTTAATCTCATAGTCTTCTTCCTCGATAGAAGTCGTCATTATAAGCTAGCTTTAATTGATTGATATCTTGTCATTTAAAGGTTTTAGTCGCAAATGCAACTATAGATTGATAAAATGACCATTAAATATTGAATTGGATCCTTTATGGCATTAAGTATGACCGGTTTTTCTTTTAAAGAAGCAGATACTCAGCAAGGTATTTTGCTCCTTGAGTTTCGGTCGTTAAATAATCGCTATCTTGAGCTCCAAGTTAAATTGGATGAATCGCTGAGGACTTTTGAGCCAATGATTCGTGATGTCATATCCAGCGAAATTAAAAGAGGTAAAGTAGATTGCAGAATTTATTTTAAATCGAAAAGCAACGCGCTTGATGTTAAAAATGTTGATCCTGTTAAATTAAAACAATTAGCCAATTCAGTGAGTGAAATTGGAAAACATTTTCCTCATGTACAGCCTATCAATCCACTTGATATTCTTAAAACAAGCGAAATCATGCACGATCAATCGCTTGATATAAATTTACTTGAACAAGATCTTAAAAAAAACCTCAAAGAAGCGCTCATAGAAATTCAAGCGTCAAAAGCGCGCGAGGGTGAAAAGTTACAAAAAATTCTATTGGATAAACTTAAAGAGATTGAAATCTTAGTAGGGGAAGCTAAGAAAATATTACCTACTCTAATTAAAGAGCAT
>CAIWQV010000090.1 GCA_903914945.1 uncultured Methylophilaceae bacterium | reverse complement strand
AACCTAATACACCTAAGCTATGGAAAAAAATATTGTAAGGGTAAAGATTAAGGTTGGTGAGAAGTAGCCCTAGTAAAATAAAAAAAGTGGCAAACCACTTTAAATTTTTTTTGAGAATTTTTTTTGTGTCCCTTAGCAACTTAAAAAGTTTAGCCGAATTTACCTGTGATGTAGTCTTCTGTTTCTTTCTTGCTCGGGTTGGTAAAGATTTTATTCGTCTCATCAAACTCAATCATCTCACCTAAATACATGTAAGCCGTGAAGTCAGAAATACGTGCGGCTTGTTGCATATTATGTGTTACCACTAAAATTGAAAGTTTATCTTTCAGGCCTGACATAAGCTCTTCGATGTTAACTGTTGCAATTGGATCAAGTGCTGATGTAGGTTCATCGAATAACATAATTTCAGGATCTGTTGCTAAAGCACGAGCAATACAAAGACGTTGTTGTTGTCCGCCAGATAAATTAAAAGCCAAATCTTGTAATCGGTCTTTAACTTCATTCCAAAGTGAAGCACCTTTTAATGCCTCCTCAACTTTGTCATCTACTGCAGATTTTGATCTCTCTCCACGAACTCTCAATCCATAAGCTACATTTTCATAAATAGATTTTGGAAATGGATTTGGTTTCTGGAACACCATACTGATTCGCATACGAACTTCGATGGCATCTACACCTTTAGCAAGTACGTTTGTATTGTCTGGATGCAGCAGAATTTGACCCTCATAGCGATTACCAGGATATAAATCATGCATACGATTAAAGCAGCGTAAGAATGTAGATTTGCCGCAACCTGAAGGACCGATGAGCGCTGTAATTTTTTTCTCATACACAGGAAGGCTTACATCTTTTAATGCTTTGGTGCCGTCTGCATAGAAAAAGTTAAGATTCTTCGCTTCTGCTTTAATCTTGAGATTATTTTTTGCCATATATTTTCCTGTAGATAAAATTTACCACTTAATGTTTTTTCGAATGCGGTAGCGCAACCAAATTGCTGTTCCGTTCATCACAAGTGTGAGCATGATAATGACCGCACCAGCTGCAGCAGCGTTGATATGAAATGCATGTTCAGGTCTTGATAGCCAGCTAAACATTTGAATCGGGAGTACTGTGAATCCTGATTGAAGCCATTCAAAAGAAATAAACGGAGGCTCCATTGTTAAGGGGGCTGGAGGTAGGAACGCAATAAAGGTTAAGGCTCCCACGGTAATGATAGGTGCTGTTTCACCTAAGGCTCTTGCCATACCAATAATAATACCTGTGAGAATGCCACCAAACGAATATTGAATCACGTGGTGTAATACGACCTGCCATTTTGTAGCTCCTACAGCATAAGCCGCCTCGCGAATGGCAATAGGAATAGATCGAATAGCTTCGCGTGTGGATACAATGACAATAGGCAACATTAAAAGACCGAGTGTTAGTCCAGCCGTGACAATCGTTTGACCAAGATGGAATGTGTATACAAATAATCCAAGTGCCAACAAGCCGTAGATGATGGACGGCACACCTGCAAGATTGGTGACATTGATCTCAACAATATCTGTGAACCAATTCTTGGGCGCATATTCTTCTAAATACACCCCTGCCGCAACCCCCATAGGCACAGCGGTGATGAAGGTGATTAACATAATAAGGGATGAGCCGACCCATGCTGACAAGATGCCTGCGTTTGCAGCCCGCCTTGATGGGAAGTCGGTAAAGAATTGATAATTTAACTTAGGGTAGCCATCCATCACAAGATCTACAAATAGAATAAGCAAGGTGAGGAGCGCGAAGGAGATAGTCAATAAACCAATAGATGAAAAAATAAAGTCGTTACGTTTATGCGCACGAATCATGGTGCGAACTTCTTCGAGCGTTTTAGGCTTGATTAAACTTTGCTCTGTATCTACTTTACTTTGCTTCATAAATTAATACCTCTCCGCAAATCGTTTTCTTGCCATGTGACCTAGTATATTAAATACGAAGGTAATCACGAATAAGACCATACCGGCTGCAAAAATACTCTGATAACCTAGGCTTCCATGCGGTAAGTCACCCATAGCTACTTGCACAATATAAGCTGTAATTGTCGCAGCACCCTCTAACGGGTTGAATGTAAAAGTAGGTTGTTGGCCTGCTGCAATTGCAACCACCATAGTTTCACCGACTGCGCGGCTGATACCTAAAATGTAGGCCGCAATAATGCCAGATGTGGCAGCAGGGGTTACGACACGAATAGCTGTTTGAAATTTAGTGGCACCCATTGCATAAGAGCCTTCACGCATTTGCATAGGAACAGCTCTCATCGCGTCCTCAGCAACAGATGCAATATAAGGGATAATCATCACCCCCATCACGATACCAGGCCCCAACATATTAAATGTAGGCAAATCTGGATTTAACTTTTGGAGAAGAGGGGTTACAAAAAGAAGCGCGAAGTAACCAAAGACGACTGTAGGTACACCGACTAGAAGCTCCAATACAGGCTTCACCGTCTCACGCGCTTTGTGTGATGCAAATTCAGAAAGGTAGATCGCGGCAACTGTACCAATCGGAATTGCGATGCTCAGGGCTACAAACGATGTGGTGAGTGTGCCTGATATAAGGGGAAGAATGCCGTAGTGGGCATCTTCAAAGAGTGGGCTCCATTGCCTACTCGTTAAGAATTCAATAATGCTGACCTCTTTAAAAAATCCTGAGGCTTCAGTGACTAAAATATATACAATACCTATGGTAATAAAGGTGGCAGCAAGGGCTGCAAACATGAGAATAATTTCGATAACGCGCTCAACAAAGTTTCGCTGAATATTCTTAGCGAGCCTTTTGCTGATCGGTGGATCTTTTAATAACTGAGTGGTTGCCAATTTATTTTTTCTATCAGGTGACTTAAAAATTATTGTAGCGTTTCAAAGTTAAAAAAGGCGGCAGTAGCCGCCTTTTTTAGTCATAACTTATTACTTTATAAAACTTTCAGTGCTTAGTCCTTAATACGCTTGATCAAGTCTTCAATCTTAACGCCAACTTCTGGAACGCCACCAAAGCCTGAACCAGACTTTTTAGATTGCCAGTGTTTTGACACTGCAGCGTATTCACCAGAGTTAAGTGGTACGTATTTCACTTCTTTTACTAACTTAGGTGCGTTAGCTAGATAGTATTCTACGAATGCTTT
>CAIWQV010000089.1 GCA_903914945.1 uncultured Methylophilaceae bacterium | reverse complement strand
TCAAATTTTAGATGTGCGCTTAAGACGTGTCGACCTTCCGAAAGAAGTCAGTGAATCCGTTTATCAACGTATGGAAGCTGAACGGAAATCAGTCGCAAATGAATTGCGCTCACAAGGTTTTGCTGCTTCAGAAAAAATTCGTGCTGATGCTGAAAAACAACGTGATGTCATTATTGCCGAAGCTTATAAAGATGCACAAAAGATGAAGGGTGAAGGAGATGCAAAAGCTGCAGAAATCTATGCGAACGCCTATTCTAAGAATCCAGAGTTTTATGCTTTTTATCGTAGTATTGAAGCCTATAAAAAAAGCTTTAAAGATAAAGCCGATGTCATGGTCTTGGACCCTGGCTCAGACTTTTTGAAATACATGCGAAGTTCAAAAAAGAAAAAAGAATAACGATGAAGAATTGGCTTTTTTCATCCTTGGGTCTTATGTTGATATTAGAAGGTTTTATGCCCTTATGTTTTCCTGAAGGGTGGCGTGAAACTTTCAAAAAAATGATTACAATGAGACGTGGTCAAATCCGCTTTATGGGTTTGATATCTTTTTTATTAGGATTAATTTTTTTATTATTAGGTCGATAGCCAATGAATCAATGGACACTCCCAGATTATGTTGAAGACATGCTTCCCGATGAAGCAGTCTATCTTGAGTCTTTAAGGCGATCTATTCTTGATCTCTATCAAGCACATGGATATTTCTATGTCATTCCACCTATGTTGGAATACATTGAATCCTTAAATAGCAATGGTCAAGACATGGATCTTGATACCTTCAAAGTCGTGGATCAATTATCAGGAAGGCTTATGGGTGTTCGTGCTGATATTACGCCACAAGTCGCCCGTATTGATGCACACCTTATTCATAACGAAGAAGTCACAAGATTATCTTATGCAGGATCAGTCTTAAGAACCAAGCCAGCAAGCTTTCTCCAGTCGAGAGAACCTTTTCAAATTGGGGCTGAGCTCTATGGATTTAAAGGTATTGAAGCAGACCTTGAAATTCAAACGCTTCTCATTAAAACATTAAATACCATTGGGATTAAAACTCCTGTTTTTGATTTTAATCACCTTGATATTTTTACAAGCTTAATTGCGTCATCTAATATAGAGCGTGACCTTTTAGATCGTCTTTATGAAGCGATGCAGAAAAAAGATCAATCAGAAGTGAAAAGCTTGACGCAGTCGTTAGATAAAAAAAATCGTGAAGCTTTGATTGCATTAGTCAGTCTTTATGGGGACGTCAATATCTTAAAAGAAGCTGAAAAGGTTTTGCCGCAAGATAAGGCGATTAAAAATGCACTGCAATTTTTAAATCAAATAGATAAGGCCTTAAAAGAGTATGAAATCAAAATTTCGTATGACTTAAGTGATATTCGTGGCTATCAATATCATAACGGCTTGGTATTTTCAGTATATGCAGATCAATGCTATTCACCGATTGCATTAGGCGGCCGCTATGACAATATTGGGGCATCTTTTGGACGCAAACGTCCAGCGACAGGCTTTACGATGGACCTTAAAAATATTGTGACTTTATTTCCAAATGGTAAAAAAGCAAAAGCTATTCTTGCCCCTCAAGGCAATGATGCTGGATTAGAAAAGGCGATTGAGTCTTTACGTCAACAAGGTGACGTTGTAGCGATTGATTTATTTGGAGATATGAATGCGATTCAAAATAATTGTGATCGCATATTGATACAAGACGCAGCCAAGGCGTGGAAAGTGAAAGCGGTTTAATTTAAGATGGCAAAAAATTTAGTAGTCATTGGCACACAATGGGGTGATGAAGGTAAAGGCAAAATTGTCGATTGGTTAACAGACCATGCAGAAGGCGTTGTTCGCTTTCAAGGTGGACACAATGCTGGACATACTTTAGTCATTGGCCAAGGTTCAAACCAAAAAGAATATAAGCTCAACTTAGTACCCTCAGGCATTATTCGAAAAAATGTAGATTGCTTTATCGGTAATGGTGTCGTCCTTGATATTGAACATCTCATGCACGAAATTAAAACACTAGAAGCTGATGGCATCGAAGTTAAAAGTCGATTGTTTGTAAGCCCAGGCTGCCCTTTAATCTTAAAGCATCATATAGCCCTCGACCAAGGTCGAGAAGCGATGCGTGAGTCTAAAATTGGCACCACTGGAAAGGGCATTGGACCGGCTTACGAGGATAAGGTCGCACGACGCTCGCTACGTGTTTATGATTTATTAAATCCAGAATTATTCAAAAAGAAGCTCACTGAAGTGATGGATTACCATAATTTTGTATTGCAACATTATTTAAAAAAAGATCCGATTGATGTGAACGAGCAGTTTGATCTTTCAATGTCACATGCAGAAAAAATAAAACCTTATTTGGCGGATGTATCGCAAAAACTTTACGAAGCGAATGCGAAAAATAAAAATCTATTATTTGAAGGTGCGCAAGGCTCTCTCCTTGATATCGATCACGGTACTTATCCTTATGTGACTTCATCGAATTGTGTTTCAGGTCAAGCCGCGGCAGGTGCAGGTGTTGGCCCTCATATGCTGCATTATATTTTAGGTATTACAAAAGCTTACACAACGCGTGTGGGTGGTGGACCTTTCCCAAGTGAGCTTGATATTGAAACAGAAGGTACACCAGGCTATCAAATGTCAACCAAGGGTAAGGAAATTGGTACAGTGACTAAACGTAAAAGACGTTGTGGTTGGTTTGATGCAGCAGCTTTAAAACGCTCTGCCATGATTAATAGCCTTACAGGTTTATGTATTACGAAACTTGACGTCTTAGATGGCATAAAAAAAATTGGTATATGCGTAGGCTATGAATTAGACGGTCAAAAAATTGACTTACTTCCCTTAGGTGCCGATCAAGTAGAGCGCTGTAAACCCATTTTTATTGAAGTTGATGGTTGGGATGAAAATACTTTTGGTGTTAAATCATGGGATAAGCTCCCGCGTAATGCGCAGCACTATCTTAAAACATTAGAGAAATTATGCGAAGTGCCGATTCATGTCGTATCTACCGGCCCTGAGCGCGATGAAACGATCGTCCTTAAACATCCTTTCGAATAACATCTGATGACAGCATCTCATATCCAACATGTCAGCACGATTATTTCTGCTAAATGGATTTGTCCCGTTAGACCCATCAATACAACACTTGAAGATCATTCCATCATTATTGATCGGGATCGTATCGTTGATATTATTGAAACTAAAAATGTAGCTTCTCTTTACGAAACTGATCAGCATTATCAGCTGCATCATCATATTGTCACGCCTGGTCTTATCAATGC
>CAIWQV010000088.1 GCA_903914945.1 uncultured Methylophilaceae bacterium | reverse complement strand
GCAGTCTAAGATTTTCAATATCCTGTGCTTGCTGAGAGATTTTAATTTCTTGGTCTTTAACTAATAATTCAAGTTCTTTTTTCTTATTCTCACTGTCTTGTAAGGCTAAAAGTTTCTCATTCAAAGCTTTAATTTCGACTTTATAGGCTTGGATTTCCTTTGATTGCGTTTCAATATGAAGTTGAGCTTCATAATTAAAGTAAAAAGAAATTCCGGCAAAAAGAACAATGACAATGCCAATCAGTGTATTTGAGTTCATTTGAATATCTTATATAACTTTTATGACAGAAGAGTTAAAGCTATATTTTTGTCATAAAAGTTTTATATTTCTAGGGCTTAATGTCCCTGAAGCTATGAGCTTCTCCTAAAAATTTTTCTTGATGTTATTAATAACCCCTGCCTAAACATTAAGGGGTTATGCCTTTATTGATAAATTAGTCTAAAGGAGAATCTAAATGAACGAAACAATATCCAATACAAATATTCCCAATGCTAAATGTTCTTTTTGTGGCATTGATACTGAAATTAGTAATAAATTAGAGCGTCATCTGCCCAGTTGCGAATATAGAAAAAATTCTGAGAGTTATATTGAGAAGATTGACCCTCATTTTGATTTTCATAATTGGACAGAAGACTAATTCATTCCGCAATCATTCAAAGAGATAAAAAATTACTATTTAGGTCAATAAAAAAACCCATTTAATCGGAACTCAATTAAATGGGCGGTAGAGTAAAACGCAATTTGCAGTAGTTTTTTTTAGGAGAAACTACAAATCTATCTTAATTAGAAATTATGACCTGGATATTACACCTTTTATTTTCGTGTTAATTTTTCACAAATTTCATTAGCAGAGCTATGCACCATACCTGCTAGATCTTTTGCATGAAAGTCAGCTTCATCCAAAGCTTTTTTAGATTCCGTTAATGCCTTGCAAGCCAGTAATCGATCGCCATTATTTAATGCAATCACAGCTAGGTTTTCTAATCGAAGGCTATGCTCTAATTCAAAATGTGAGTTTAGTGTTTTTACGTAAAAATATACGGCAGTTCCAATAGCCAGAAGCGTCACACCAATCAATATTAAATTTATTCTTTTTAGTTTTTTTCTTTTCATTTTCATAATAATCATATGCCCTTTAACTTTAGAAAGAACAACACTTTAATCATTCAATATGAATTCGATGTTAACTTTGAGTTAAATATTTATTACAAAGACCATATTCACATTTATAAGTAGAGATATTCATCTTTGTCATAAAAGTTTTATATTAATCGTGTTTAATATATTTGCAGTTCGCAACACTCCTTAACTTAACTTTCCTAAAAAGTTAGCATTTAATAGCCCCTGAAGTTTTTTAAGGGGCTATGTCTATATATTTATGAGAAACTTTCAATACAATTTTGCGCTTCTTAAAAAGGCTCGCGAAGATAAGCAAATGAGCAAGCACGAAATGGCTCATCAGCTATGCTTGTCTGTAAATCAAATTGATTCCATTGAAGAGAATAGCTATAGATACTTTCCGGCAGAATCTATAAAGTTCGCAGCTGTGAAAAAATATGCATTGGCACTTCATTTAGATTTAGATGTAGTGATATTAAATAAAAAAGATGATGCGGTTACCATTAATTCGGCCATCACTGTCTCTATATTACCTTTAAAAGAAAAGCATGGAATTAAAAAAGGCACTTATAGAAACAAAGCCAATTACCTAAAAAAAGCCTGGCAAGACTTATTGCTTAGACTGCTTAAAAATTAATCGAATGACAATTACCCATATAAATCATAGCGTTTTTATAGTTATCAAAAATTTACACACAGACTTATCCACAGATTTTGTGGATATATTCATCCAAACAAATATTAATCCTTTGTCATAATTACCAGCATTTTTTTTGATAATATGTTCGTGTAAAAGTTTAGCTCTCCTTTTATTTTTCCTAAAAAGTTCGTATTAGCCTCAGCAATGGGGCTTTTTTTTAGATTACTTTATGTATCCATTGATTAAAAATATTGCGAAGCAAGTATCGAGCATTATCAAAAGCAACCATATTCTTTTGTTTGCTATTTTGCTAACCTTTCTAGCCTTTATATACTTTGTACCCTTGTAATCAAGACTTCATAATTCCTTCTTTAAAACATCACAATTCATTACTAGTATAGGTATTGCTGATTAATTAACTTTAAAGGCTCCTACCTAT
>CAIWQV010000087.1 GCA_903914945.1 uncultured Methylophilaceae bacterium | reverse complement strand
TCACCGATAACTCAGCGTCTTTGTAGACTAACTGAGAGAAACGGCTAGCAAGTAAGTTGATTAATTTAGACTTAGTCATAATATTAATTATTTTTTACTATCTAATTTTGCCTTTAATAGTGCACCAAGGTTAGTTGTGCCGGCATTATCAGAACTCTCTTCAACTTCTACCTTCTTCTTAGCAGCTTTTGGTTTAGCTGTATTTTTAGATTTAAATGAAAGTTGAATTGTTTTTTCTTTAGCGTCGACATTGAGAATTTTAACTTCAATTTCGTCACCTACTTTAACGATAGCTGAAGCATCATCAAATTTATCTTCACTGACTTCGGCAATATCAACAGTGCCTTCAACTTGGTCAGCTAAAGTCACTACGATACCAGAAGCATCTGCTGACTTAACTGTACCTTTAACAAAGCTTCCCTTGTCATTTGATTTTGTGAAACCGGTAAAGTTGTCACCCGATAATTGTTTAAGGCCAAGAGAAATTCTTTCTTTTTCAACATCGATCGCCACGATAAGGGCTTCGAGTTCGTCACCTTTTTTAAAGTTTCTGATAGCTTCTTCACCTGTTTTATCCCATGAGATATCAGATAAGTGAATAAGACCATCTATGCCGCCATCAAGACCGATAAAGATACCAAAGTCAGTGATTGATTTAATTGGGCCACTTACTTTGTCACCTTTTTTATGTGTTTCAGAGAACTCTGCCCAAGGGTTTGATTTGCATTGCTTCATGCCCAATGAGAGTCTTCTTCTATCTTCGTCAATTTCAAGAATCATTACTTCAACTTCGTCGCCGAGTTGTGCAATTTTTCCTGGATGAATATTTTTATTTGTCCAATCCATTTCAGATACGTGAACTAACCCTTCAATACCCGCTTCGATTTCAACGAACGCACCATAATCAGTTAAGTTTGATACTTTTCCGAATAAACGTGTGCTTACAGGATATCTTCTTGATAAACCTTTCCAAGGATCATCATCAAGTTGTTTTAAACCTAATGAAACACGATTTTTTTCTTGATCAAATTTAAGTACTTTAGCTTCAACTTCATCACCAATATTTAAAATTTCAGATGGATGTTTTACACGTCTCCATGCTAAGTCAGTGATGTGAAGTAGGCCGTCAATGCCGCCTAGATCAACGAAAGCACCGTAATCCGTAATATTTTTAATAATACCTTTAACTGTAGCTCCTTCAGTTAATGTGCCAATGACAGCATCTCTGTCCGCACCTGAAGACTGTTCCATAACTGCTTTTCTTGAAACAACCACATTGTTTCTTTTTTTATCAATCTTAATAACTTTAAGATCCCATTCTTTGTTTTCGAACGGTGTAGTATCTTTAACAGGTCTTACATCAACAAGTGAGCCTGGTAAGAATGCTGTAATTCCATTAACTGAGACTCTTAAGCCACCTTTAACACGACTACTTACAAAACCTTTAACCACTGTGCCTTCGTTCATTGCATCTTCAAGATCAAGCCACGCTTGCATTTTTTTAGCTTTATCTCTTGAGAGAATTGTTGAACCGAAACCATCTTCTAGTTTTTCAATTGCAACTTTAACAAAATCACCCACTTTAACGTCAAGTTCACCTTGATCATTAAGGAATTCTTCTGCTTTGATAACGCTTTCTGATTTAAGTCCTGCATTTACAATAACAAAGTCATTATCAATCGATATAACTTCGGCTGTAATTACTTCGCCTGAGCGCATTTCTTGAAGCGCTATGCTTTCCTCAAATAGAGCTGCGAAACTTTCTGTGGATTGTGATTCTGTATTTTTTGCTGTCGTTGCCATTAAATGTTACCTATAAAGTCCCACCTAGCGATGGGGATGTTAAAGTTAGCAAATGATCTTTGAAATCAATTGCACCTAATTTTTAAGACGTTTGAGACTTTAAACTGAAGAGATGGGTGATTTTATCAACGGCATCAGATATGCTTAATGTGTCTGTATCTATTTCTATCGCGTCTTTGGTTTTTAAGAGGGGAGAGATTTCTCTTTGTAAATCCCGCTCATCTCTTAAAATAATTTCATTTAAAACAGAGGGCATATTAGCAGAGTTTCCTTTTGAGATCAACTGTTTATATCTTCTTTCGGCTCTGATTTGGGCGCTCGCAGTCAGGAAAATTTTGATAGTCGCATGAGGAAAAACAACGGAAGTCATATCCCTTCCTTCAGCAACTAATCCGGGGGTCTTTTCAAAACTCCTTTGAAATCCAAGAATCGCTTCCCTTAAAGCTCTATGGACAGCCACTTCCGAGGCTCCGCGGCCTGATTCTTCAGTGCGTATACCCTCAGAAACATCTTTACCATTGAGTAAAATTTGATCGTTTTTGAAGCTTAAATCTGCATTTTCAAGCACTTTAAGCAGCAAAAGCTCATTATTTAAAGGAACGTTTTGTTGCTTTCCAGCATAAGCAATAGTTCTATAGATTGATCCTGAATCAAGGTAGTGAAAACCCAATTTTTCAGAAACAAGTTTTGCCACTGTGCCTTTGCCTGAAGCAGAAGGACCATCAATAGCAATAATCGGAATATGTGATGTCATTTAGTGCTGAACGATACTTTCTAAAACTTCGAAGTACGTTGGAAATGTTTTATTAACACATTCAGGATCATTAATTGTGATGGGAATATTTTTAAGGCTTATCAGTGAAAAACACATCGCCATCCGATGGTCATCATACGTATCAATTTCTATATTTTCATTAATTTGAAGGGGTGGTGTAATTTCAATAAAATCTTTACCTTCGACAACAGTTGCGCCTAGCTTTCTAAGTTCGTTAGCCATCGCTTTAATACGATCAGTTTCTTTCACACGCCAACTTGCGATATTGCTAAGTCTGCTTGTGCCTTTTGCAAATAAAGCTAAGACCGCAAGCGTCATTGCTGCATCTGGAATATGATTGCAATCAAGTGTGATCGCATTCAGCGTTTTCACTTTTGAAACTTTAATAGATGTTTCAGAGATATCAATATCAGCACCCATTAAGGCTAAAGCATCAGCAAATTTCACATCGCCTTGAATACTATTTTCCCCAATACCTATGACTTCAATTTCACCTGCGAGTGCTCCTGCAGCTAAAAAATAAGAAGCCGATGAAGCGTCACCTTCAACAAATATTTCACCTGGGCTAATGTACTGACTATCAGCTGGAATAACGAAATGTTGCCAGTTTATTTTTTTAACATGCACATCAAATCGTGCCATCAGATTTAAAGTGATATCAATGTAAGGTTTTGAAATTAAGTCACCTATGATTTCAATAGATACTTCTTTTTTAGAAAGAGGCGCACACATTAAAAGTGCCGTTAAAAATTGACTTGAAATATCACCTTTAATTTTTATAGGCCCCTCTATTTTAATTTTAGAAGGAGATATTTTTATTGGGGGGTAGCCTATTTCACCAAGATAAGCAATATCAGCATTTAGTTGTAGAAGTGCGTCTACAAGATCTTCAATAGGCCGTTCATGCATTCTCTGAACGCCACTTAGCGTGTAATTTCCTTCAGATAAAGATAGCACAGCTGTTAAAGGTCTAAATGCTGTACCAGCATTACCTAAAAAAATTTCAGCAGATTTATTTTTGAAACTACCACTTGTGCCTTTAATAATAATATCGCCATTATTTTTTTGTACAAGCTCAACTTGAAGTTTTTTTAATGCTTCAATCATATGATTAGTATCATCAGATGAAAGAGTGTTCTTAATAGTTGTTTCACCTTCCGCGATAGCAGATAAGAGCAGTATGCGATTAGTGATACTTTTAGAGCCAGGAAGTGTTACTTGACCAGAAACCAATTGAATAGCTTTTAATTTCTTTTGGTTTGCCATGCGATTAATTTATTGCGACCATTTACTTCGCGTTTTACTTGCATTTTCAAATAACGCTAAAATCTTTTTTGCGTCTTCATGCTCAATAGCATCTTTAAGCAACTTAATTTCATTTTCGAAGTGTTGGATATCTTCAAGAATAAACTGCTTATTAGCAAGCGTAATGTCTTTCCACATTTCAGGAGAGCTGGCAGCAATTCTTGTAAAATCTTTGAAGCCACTTGCAGCAAATTTTAATAGCTCGTTAGCATTGGGTCTTTGAGTGATCATATCCACAAGCGAAAAAGCTAGCAAATGTGGAAGATGACTAATTGTTGAAAATATTTTGTCATGTTCAGTATGGGACATATTTGAAATAACTGCCCCTGCATTCTTCCATAGCGCTTCAATCGTTTCTTTTGCCTGAGAGGATGTGCTTTCATCCGGCGTCAGAATCACATTTTTATTTTTAAATAAATCAATATCTGCTGCAGTAGCGCCATGTTTTTCTGATCCAGCAATAGGATGGCCACCGATAAATTGTGAGTATTGAGGCCCTAAAATTTCTTTCGCAGACTTCATAACTTCTGTTTTTGTACTCCCCACATCAGTAATGATTGTATGAGAAGCTAAATGGGGTTGGATAGTCTTAAGTATGGAAGGAAATTGAGCGACAGGTGAAGCAATTACAATAATATGAGATTCTGCAATATCGTTTTCAACGTTATTACTGATGCGATCAATCAGCTTAAGTTTTATTGCACTATCAAGGTTATCTTGATTTCTTCCTACGCCAACAATATGAGATGCAAAAGCTGTTTTTTTTGCAGTAAGTGCAAGAGATCCGCCGATCAGACCGACACCAAAAATAAGAATTTTATTCACTGTATATAATTGATTTATTTGATATTGTTCAATAGTTGAATTGTATCATGTTCACTATCAAATGATCGCCATTCGTTATTTAAGAAGAGTTCAAATGGCTTAAAGTTAGTTTTGTAATTCATTTTTTTACTCTCTTTAATCCAATAACCAAGATAGACATAATCTAATTTCTTTTCGATGCACCAATTGATAAGCCATAAAATGGAATAAGTACCATAACTAAATGATTTATCTTCCGTATCAAAAAATGTATAAACCGCAGAAATACCATCATTAACTACATCAACAAAACTTACTATTTTTAATTTAGCTTGGTCTTTAAATTGAATAAGCCGGCTATCAATATTACTTTGCAATAAAAATTCACTGTACTGATTTACATCATCGTCAGTTGTCTTGTTTTTTTCGTGCCTATTTTTTTGATATTGCAAATAAAGCTGAAAATGTTCTTCATGAAAGGAAAGGGGAAGTATTGAGGGTTGAAGAAATTGATGATTTTTAATAATTCTTTTAAAGGACTTTGTGACGCTGAAATGTTTCACATTGATACGAATAGGTATACATGCAGTGCAATGCTCACAATAAGGTTTATAAGTAAATTTCCCACTTCTACGAAAACCTTTTTTTATCAAATCATCATAATGTGTTTGGCTAATTAAGTGGTGAGGTGTCGCGACTAAAGATTGAGATATTCGATCTTCGATATAACCACAAGCGTAGCTTGTGGTGACATAAAATTGAATCTTATGGCTAGTAAGTGCGTCAGGGTTGCTCATGTCTTAATATAATTACTGAGTAATTTTACAAATTGATCACGTGGCATTTCTTCGGCACCAAAGTTTAAAAGATGATTTGTTTTCATCTGACAGTCTATCATTTTAATATCTATATTTTTAAGATGCTGAACTGCCAATACAAAAGCTATTTTTGAAGCATCAGCCTCAAGATGAAACATAGATTCACCAAAGAAAACCCCATCTAAAATTATTCCGTAAAGGCCTCCTACAAGACTATTGTTAAACCAAACTTCAAAAGAATGAGCCAATTTTAATTGGTGTAATGTCGAATAAGCGCTAATGATTCGTTCATCAATCCACGTGCCATTTTGATTTTTTCTTTTGACTTCACTGCAATATTTAATGACTGTCAGAAAGTCTTTATTTATTGAAAATTCATAGTTATTTTTTTTAATTTTCTTTGATAAAGAAGACGAGATCTTAAGCTTATCAGGAAATAAAACTAGTCTTGGGTTAGGAGACCACCAAAGAACAGGCTCATTTTGATTGAACCAGGGAAAGATCCCTTGTTTGTATGCTTCAATTATTTTCATTGCATCAAGTGTGTCTGATATAGCAAGAAGGCCGTTAGGTTCAATAAGCGCTTGATCAGCATTCGGAAAAGGATCATGATTATCAAGAACAGCGATAACACCGAAATCAGTTTTTATCCATTGACCCATTTGTGTTTGCAAGGAACGATTAATTTAATTTCAAGATATGAAACGTTTTTTAATACTAGTTATATTACTCTTAAATACTATTCCGATGGTTTGTGCTAATGAACGTGGAATATTCTGGAAATTAAAAGCGCCAAATGGATCAACTCATTATCTATTTGGAACAATGCATACAGATGACAATAGAATTATTACGTTTTTACCTATCGTCAAACAATCACTTAATGCATCAGACCTTCTTGTCGTGGAAATTGCGTCTGATGACCATGCAAAAAATCTTTTTATGAACAACCATTCATTAACTTCAGATTTAAATGAAGCAGAGTTAAATCAAATCAAAAAACTTTCTGAATTTCATGTCATGTATTTTGAGAATGTAGTCAGAATGAAACCATGGCTTTTGGCTATTATTTTTGATTCACCTAAGCCTAGCAATGAATTTAATCAAGACTTTCTTCTCATGTCTATGGCATCAGACTTAGATAAGGATGTTACTGGTATTGAATCATCCCAAGAACATTTTGCCATTATGGATTCACTTGCTTTTGACGATCAATTAGTGATGCTCAGGTCCGTTTTAAAAAAAACCGAGAAAGAAAGATTGTCTGATTATAAATTACTTATGAAGGAATATCTTTTAGCTGATTTAGATCGAATACGTAAAACTGATGAAGAGTTAACTGGTAAATTATTGCCTCCTGATCTGTGGGCAAAAATGAAAATTCAGCTTATGGATGAAAGAAATAAAAAAATGGTAACAAAAATTAAAGAGCTTTCAAAAGATAAACAATTATTTATTGCAGTAGGCGCTTCGCACTTAGCAGGTCAAGATGGCTTATTAAATCAATTAAGACAATCCGGTTTTAAAATGTCTCCGATGAAAGCCTTTAAATAATATGAAGCGTCAAGTTATTTCATCCCGTGGAAATCAACATTTTAAGCATTTAAAAAAACTGACCGAATCACCTCGATACCGTCTCGAGATGCAGCAAACTATTTTAGATGGCATGCACCTTATTGAGTCCTATGTTGAGCGCTTTGGCTCACCTGATTCTATAGCTTTAATTGAGGGTGGGGATATTGACAAGATTGTTCAATACCTTAACGAAGATACACAAGTTTTAGAATTTCCAGCAGGACTTTTTTCTGAAATTACCCCTGTTATTTCACCTACAGGCATTCTTGCATCAATTAATATTCCTCATTTAGAAGCGCCAAAAAAACAAAATTGTATTTTGTTGTTAGAAGATATCCAGGATCCAGGAAATTTAGGCAGTATTTTGAGGTCTGCGAGCGCCGCTGGTGTTGATTTAGTTTATCTCTCTGATCAATGTGCTGATATTTGGTCACCTAAAGTTTTAAGAGGTGGTCAAGGAGCTCATTTTTATTTGCCATGTATTGAGAAAGCAATTTTTTCGGATGTCACAAAAGCTTTTAAAGGGAAAATTTTTGCAACAGAGTTAATAGGAAAATCTATCTATACTCAAGATCTTAAAGGGCCCGTAGCTTTTATTTTTGGAAATGAGGGAAGCGGTCTTCAATTAGAAACGATAAAATTAAGCACTCAATCTATACATATCCCTATGCAAAAAGGAATTGAATCTTTAAATGTTTCTGCTGCAGTGTCTGTATGTTTATATGAAAAATATAGACAAGAAAATCTTAATGCTTAATCAAATTAATTGATTCATTAAATATAACATCCACTTCATCTTCGGAATATTGATAGCACTCATTACAAAAATCGCAATGAATTGTGATAGATGACTGCTCTTCAATGATTGATTCACATTCTTCTTTGCCGATGAGGCGAAGCATATTCTCAACGTTTTTCTTTGAGCAGCTGCAAACAAAATCTGGATATGTTGCATCATATAATCGAATAGTTTCTAGAGGGAATAAAGCTTGAAGCATCTCAGGGGTATCTAATAGAGGATCAATTTTATTAAATGATTGAGCTAAATCTGTAACCCTTTCCCAGGTTTTTTTTATTTCATCATTATCCGAAACTATAGCCAAGGAATTAAATGGAAGTTTTTGAATAAGCAAGCCATGGAAGATATGATTCTCAACCTGAATCCATAATTTTGTTTGGATTTGCTCTGATCGTAACATGTAGTTTTCGAGAAGTTCGCTAATTGAATTTCCCTCCATCGGCACAATGCCTTGATAAGGATTCTTTGCATTTTTTTGCATTAAAGTAATGATGAAATGACCTTCTTTGATAAGCTCAATCGGTTTGATCGATGCAATAGGACCACTCCATTTAACAGTACCCCGTATACCGAGATTTTCATTGCACTCAGCGATTAATAGTTTGAGCGGACCATTCGTTTGAATTTGTAATGTAATTGAACCTTCGAGTTTAAGCGTTGAAGCTAAAAGCACACTTGCTACCATAAGCTCCCCCAGAGCGGTATGTAGATTTTCTGGAAGGTCTTGGTGTTGTGTTGCTTTTTCAATTGCATGATTAAGCTGCACATAATTACCCCGAATATCTGTCGTCTCGAATATAAATCGATGTAATTTGTCTTTAGAATTAGGCATAAGGTTTAATTTAAGAGATTGTGTGAACGTAAGGAGGGATGTGCCAGTTATGTAAATGCTTGCCCAGAAGATAGAGATTACATTTGATTCGATCGTTGGTTGAGCTACTCACCATAAATTCATAACATCTTAATATGGCAACTTGACCTTTCTCATTTCGCTTTAAAGTAATTTTTTCACAAGCAACGGTTTCATCTAAAAATTGCAGATCAAATTGTTGCGACAAATTTTTGCCAAGCTCGATAGCCAGCTCTCTTTTTGAAATGGTATCTATCCAAAACCAAACAATAGTGATTAAAAAAACAAGAAGAATATATTCCAACATAGCATTTCATTCTAAAAACTAATAATTAGTATCTTAAACGCGGTCAGCAAGACTTTAGTGATTATTTTGATGCATTATTTACGTGCAGAAATGCTCTTATGCACATAAATGGTGCTAAAAATACGATAAATAATTAATTTCAGTGTAAAAAAATTCAGAATCTCTATATTTTGAGCATTTATATATAAAATTAAACTTTATTTACTAGTGAAGATAGGAAATTTCCATCATGGATAACTTAATTGGTGCAAATGATGTTTTATTTGTTTTATTAGGCGCAATTATGGTGCTTGCTATGCATGCAGGCTTTGCATTTTTAGAGGTAGGTACTGTTCGCCATAAAAATCAAGTCAATGCACTTGTTAAAATCCTTGTTGATTTTTCGGTTTCAACACTTGCTTACTTTTTTATAGGTTATGGCATTGCTTATGGTGTCAGTTTTTTTTCACCAGCAGAAACATTATCAGCTAAAAATGGTTATGAATTAGTAAAGTTTTTCTTCTTACTCACTTTTGCTGCAGCTATTCCAGCTATCATTTCAGGAGGCATTGCTGAAAGAGCTAAATTTAATGCTCAGCTTGCTGCGACTTTTGCTTTGGTAGGTTTTGTCTATCCATTCTTTGAGGGCATTGCTTGGAATAATCATTTAGGCTTCCAATCTTTACTTGAAAGTCATTATGGATTTAAATTTCACGATTTTGCAGGTTCAGTGGTTGTGCATGCTATGGGCGGGTGGATTGCTTTAGCAGCCGTATTACTTCTTGGTGCTAGACATGGAAGATATGGCAAAGATGGAAGACTTCACGCTTATCCCCCTTCAAATATCCCTTTTTTAGCTTTAGGTGCTTGGATTTTAACGGTAGGGTGGTTTGGCTTTAACGTAATGTCTGCTCAGACAGCTAATGGTATTTCAGGCTTAGTTGCATTAAATTCTTTAATGGCTTTAGTCGGGGGCACGATTGCAGCTCTTATTGTAGGAAAAAATGATCCTGGTTTTATTCATAATGGACCACTTGCAGGCCTTGTAGCTGTTTGTGCTGGCTCAGATATTTTTCATCCGATTGGCGCGCTCATTACAGGATTGGTAGCTGGAATTCTTTTTGTGTGGGCTTTTACGCTGACACAAAATCGTTTAAAAATTGATGATGTGTTAGGTGTATGGCCCCTTCATGGACTTTGCGGTGCCTGGGGCGGTATTGCAGCTGGTATTTTTGGATCAACTTATTTTGGTGGTATGGGTGGCGTTAGTTTGATGTCTCAAATCATGGGGACTTTATTGGGCGTGGTGATA
The DNA here is from genome assembly GCA_903914945.1 of uncultured Methylophilaceae bacterium. Lineage (GTDB taxonomy): Bacteria > Pseudomonadota > Gammaproteobacteria > Burkholderiales > Methylophilaceae > Methylopumilus. The sequence goes on along the minus strand of CAIWQV010000087.1, from coordinate 37,662 downwards.
GCGCTAACTGGTGGATTTATTGTTTATGGATTTCTTAAATACTTCTTCGGTATTCGTTTGACGCAGGAAGAAGAATTTAATGGTGCTGATTTATCCATTCATAAAATCGCAGCAAATATAGAAGATTAATATTATCCTGTAAAAGTATCGTTCGACGGCCATGTTAAAATTTAGCATGGCTAAATTTCATATCATTATCCCAGCAGCAGGATCTGGTTCCAGAATGGAGCTAGATAAGCCTAAGCAATACCTTGTACTTCATAAACAGACATTCGTTGAAAGAGTCGTTAGGGTCTTTGAGAATATTTCATTTATAGATTCGATTCATATTGCGCTTCATCCAGAAGATAGCGTCTGGAAAACATTAAATCTTTCTTTCTCGTCTAAGGTTCATATTCATTATTGCGGGGGAGCTTCGAGAAGTGAAACTGTTTCTAATGCCCTAGAAAGTTTAAAAGAGCAGGTTGATGAGCAAGACTGGATATTAGTTCATGATGCAGCGCGACCAGGCATTCAAGAAAAGGATGTAATTCACTTAATTGAGACATTAAAAGATGATCCCGTTGGAGGCTTGCTTGCATATCCCATCGCCGACACTATAAAGAAATCAGACAAAGAAGATAGAGTCATTGAATCCCCTGCAAGAGATCATTTATGGCAAGCGCAAACACCACAAATGTATAGGTATAAAATGCTAATTGAAGCGCTCAGTTCATTTGATGGCATCCCAACAGATGAATCTCAAGCAATTGAACGATTAGGAATGAAGCCAAAATTAATTAAAGGCAATTTTACAAATTTCAAAGTCACCTACCAAGAAGACCTTAAGACTCTTGAGTATTTAATAACTAAATAGGTATTTATTATGATAAAAGTTGGGCAGGGCTTTGATGTTCATCAATTAGTAAGCGGAAGAAAATGCATTATTGGTGGCGTTGAGATTCCTTTTGATAAAGGATTGGATGGCCATTCCGATGCTGACGTTCTTTTGCATGCAATTTCTGATGCCCTTCTTGGCGCCGCTGGATTGGGTGACATAGGTAAGCATTTTCCAAATACAGATCCATCTATTAAAAATATAGATTCAAGAAATATTTTAAAGAAAGTAGTTTTGTTACTTCATGAAAAAAAATATTCAATCATTAATATTGATGCCACAGTAATTTGTGAATTACCTAAATTAACTCCATATATTGATCGTATGAAAAATAATATTGCATCAGATTGTCATATTGAAATTAACGCAGTGAATATTAAAGCCACAACAACTGAAACTTTAGGCTTCACCGGAAGAGGCGAAGGTATCGCAGCTCAAGCTATTTGTTTAGTAGAATCTAATTAAGTTCTTTATATGTTTAAGCGCTTTGAAAAACTTCTCAATCCTTTCCCTGAATATTTTTTAACGACACCTCCTAAAACATTATTGTCATTTGTATGGTCGTGCACTAAAAATCTTCGATGGCTCATTTTAGGTATGGCTTTGTTAACAGCCTTGATAGGTAGTTTCGAAGCTATTTTATTTTCATACATGGGTTCTCTGGTCGACTTATTAAATCAATCAAGTTCAGAAGATTTTTGGTCTAAGCATGCATCTATACTGATATCAGCGTCAGCAGTTCTGATTTTAAGTACATTTCTAGTTGTATTCCAAACATTAATTAAACATCAATCTCTAGCAGGTGCATTTCCTATGCGCATGCGCTGGAATTTTCACAGATTGCTTCTTAATCAGAGCATGAATTTTTACCACAATGAATTTGCAGGCAGAGTCGCTGCAAAAGTGATGCAAACAGCACTTGCGGTTAGAGATTTATGGTTCATTTTGGCTGACATATTGGTATACGTCATTATTTATTTCTTAACCATGATTTTTGTTATTGGCAAATTTAATTTAATTCTCATGCTTCCATTTATCAGCTGGGTTTTGTTTTATATTATTGCTCTAATTTATTTTGTACCTCGTCTAAGTAAGTCATCCAGAAATCAAGCTGATGCGAGAGCCCTTATGACAGGACGAATTACAGATGCCTATACAAATATAAGCACCATTAAACTTTTTTCACACGCAGGACGTGAAGCTAATTTCGCTAAAGTTGCTATGAAAGAATTTTTAGGCACTGTAAATATGCAAATGCGCTTAGTTAGCTGGATTGAAATTATTAATCATTTGCTAAGTATGCTACTTGTAATAGGGACAAGTGTTGTGGCTATATGGCTTTGGTCAAAGAGTGAAATTATGGTTGGGGTGGTCGCAACTGCAACAGCCATGGCTTTGAGGTTAAATGGCATTTCGCATTGGGTTATGTGGGAAATGACTTCCTTGTACGAGCAAATCGGAACGCTTCAAGATGGCCTTAATACACTTTCAATACATCAAGAAATTAAAGATATCAAAAATGCTAAAGACCTTAATATCAAAAAGGCTTCAGTTTCATTTCATAATATTATTTTTAATTACCCTAATCAAAAAAAATCAGTTATCCATAATTTTTCATTAAACATTAAGCCAGGTGAAAAAGTAGGTTTAGTGGGCAGATCTGGATCGGGAAAATCTACACTGGTAAATCTTTTATTGAGATTTTATGATCTCAAATCAGGTTTAATTACTATTGATAATCAAGATATTTCCAAAGTAAACCAAAATAGCTTGAGAGAAAAGATTGGTATGGTTACGCAAGATACCTCTTTGCTTCATCGCTCAGTGAAAGACAATATTGTTTATGGAAGACCTAGTGCGACTCGAAACGAAATGATTAATGCTGCAAAAAGAGCGAAGGCTCATGATTTCATCATGCAGTTAGAAGATAATCTTTCTAGAAGAGGGTATGAAGCGCATGTAGGTGAAAGAGGAGTTAAATTATCAGGCGGCCAAAGACAGCGTATTTCAATTGCAAGAGTAATGTTGAAAGATGCACCCATCTTATTATTAGATGAGGCAACGAGTGCGCTTGATTCAGAAATTGAAGTTGTGATTCAACAAAGTCTTTATCAATTAATGGAAGGTAAGACAGTGATTGCTATTGCACATCGCCTTTCAACAATTGCTGCAATGGATAGGCTTATTGTGATTGATAAAGGTAAGATTATAGAAGAGGGCTCTCATAATGAGCTTATTAGAAAGAAAGGCTTATATGCGAGGCTCTGGAAACACCAAAGCGGAGGCTTTTTGGGCGAAGCTTAGTGCGCGCTTAATAATACGACAACAGCCCCACTTCCACCGTCATGCACTCGAGCTTGTGCATATGCAATAACTTCTTCTTTTTGTGCTAACCAATGTTTCAATTTATTTTTTAGAATGGGCTCTTTATTCTTGGAATTGAAACCTTTGCCATGGACAATTCGAATACAGCGAACATTATTTTTTTTACATTCAGCTATAAATTGAATGACATAAGCTTTTGCTTCATCAGAAATCATGCCATGGAGATCAATAGATTTCTGTACAACCCAATAACCTTTTCTTAATTTTTTTAAAATATCTGGTGAATGTCCTTGTTTCACATAAAAAAGTTCTTCGCCGTTTTCAATATCATGAAGTGGTTCATAGTGATCGCTGATTGAATCAATCAAAGCTTGTTTTTCATCTTTTATGAAATTGAGAGGTACAGGCTTTGGTTTCTTTTGTGGCGCTTTATACTCTTTCTTTTTAGGGCTAATTTTTAATGGGTTAGCACCTTTAATTGCTTCTCTAAATAGATCAGCCTCGTCTTTATCATTTTCGTTTGCAGCCATGACATTATTTCGTGAGAAATCTTTCCGCATCAAGCGCTGCCATACAGCCACTCCCTGCACTTGTGACGGCTTGACGGTAAATATGATCTTGAACATCACCTGCTGCAAAGACACCAGCAATTGAGGTGGCTGTAAAATTTCCATTTCGTCCGGCGTTCGTTATGATGTAGCCATTTTCCATATCTAATTGTCCTTCAAAGATAGAGGTGTTTGGCTGATGGCCAATGGCAATGAAAATACCTTTTAGCGATATCGTCTGACTTACTTTTGTATTCACATCTTTGATTTTGATCCCAGTGACTCCTGATGCATCTCCCAGAACTTCTTCCAAAACTTTAAATGTTTCAATTACAATTTTTCCCTCTTTAACGCGATCATGAATTTTATCCATTTGGATAGCTTCAGCTTTGAACTTATCTCGTCTGTGAATCAATGTCACTTTATTTGCAATATTTGATAGATAAAGCGCTTCTTCAATAGCAGTATTGCCACCACCCACAACTGCGACTTCTTGATTTTTATAAAAGAATCCGTCACATGTTGCACATGCTGAAACACCTTTACCTAAAAATGCAGTTTCACTCTCTAAGCCTAGATACTTTGCTGAGGCGCCTGTTGAAATAATAAGGGCATCACAGGTATATTCTGCAGAGTCACCAATAAGACGAATCGGATTTTCTTTAAGATGTGTTGTATGGATATGATCAAAAACAATCTCAGTATTAAAGCGTTTTGCATGTTTTTCAAAGCGCTCCATAAGCTCAGGACCCATAACACCATCAGGATCCGCTGGCCAATTATCGACATCTGTCGTAGTCATCAACTGACCACCTTGAGCAATCCCCGTAATAAGCATAGGATTAAGATTAGCCCGCGCTGCATATACTGCGGCTGAATAGCCTGCTGGACCAGAGCCTAAGATGATAAGTCGGGCATGTTTTGCCATAAAGAATTCCTGAAAAGTGTATGAAGTTACAAACGATCAATTTTAGTTTTCATCGCATGATTAAGCAAACCTATTTTTGACTGTAAGGGCTTTTTTTGAGTCCTTTTTCATCATTTTTTGGCACCTCGAACTGATATAATTGGTGAAACATTCCGAGTGCTTATTACCTTGTTTTTTAAAAAAAAATCAGAATCTGTAAAAGCTAGCCAAGCCCCAAAAGACAATAAACTTAATGGGATTAAAAATAAACTAACACGCGAAGCTTGGTGGCTCAGTTTAATTTTTATTGGCCTTTATTTAACGATCATACTTGCTACCTATTCGACTCAAGACCCTTCATGGTCCCATAGCGTAAGTGGTGCCAATGAAATTCATAATGCGGGGGGCATTGTAGGGTCTTATCTATCTGATCTTTTACTTTATATTTTTGGTTTATCAAGCTGGTGGTTAAGTTTCTTATGCTTTTTTAGTATTTGGCTTCTTTACCCTCAATACAATAAAGATTTAAAAGGCTACCGATCTTTTCTGCTCTTTAATTATTTTGGTTTCATCCTCTTAATCTCTACTTCAGCCGCCTTTGAATCGGGCCATTTATTTGATTTACCTGCACAGTTTCCACTCTCACAAGGAGGCTTACTTGGGAAATTATTTGATCATTTACTACGCGCATCTTTAGGTTACGTGGGCTCAACTATTTTCTTAATTACGTCGATAGCGATTGGATTTAGTTTATTTACAGGGTGGTCATGGCTCAGAATTTCTGAACATTTTGGTCACTTTACATATGCTTTATTTCAAAGAGCTCAATATCGATACAGGGATTGGCAAGATCGTAAGCATGGAAGAATTATTGAACAGCAAAGATTGGAGCTATTAGAAACTGAACGAAAGAAATCTGAAAATAGATCTCCAGTTAATATTGAATCCCCAGACGTTGAAATTAAAAAAAGTGAACGTGTTCAAAAAGAAAAACAAATTCCATTGTTCAGTTTCAGTGATAACTTATTACCGCCACTTCATCTTTTAGATCAGCCATCAAATCAAGTAGAGCCTCAGTCCGCAGAGACGATTGAGTTTATTTCTAGATTGATTGAAAAGAAATTAATGGACTTTGGTATTGAGGCTAAGGTTTTATCAGCACAACCTGGACCTGTTATTACTCGTTATGAATTCGAGCCAGCACCTGGTGTAAAAGGTAGTCAGGTGACTAATTTATCAAAAGATTTAGCTCGCGCGCTCTCAGTCGTAAGTGTACGTGTCGTCGAAACAATTCCAGGTAAAACATGTATGGGCTTAGAAATACCAAATCCCAAAAGACAAATTGTTTACTTATCTGAAATTATGAGTTCTCAAATCTTTGCTGACACAAGCGCCTCCCTAACTATTGCCTTAGGAAAAGATATCTCGGGCAGACCTGAAGTCGCTGACTTATCTAAAATGCCACATGTATTGATTGCAGGTACTACAGGCTCAGGAAAATCAGTTGCGATTAATGCATTAATTTTAAGTTTACTTTATAAATCAAATTCCGAAAAAGTGAGGATGATTTTTATTGATCCTAAAATGCTTGAGCTATCTGTGTATGAAGGTATACCTCACTTATTAGCGCCAGTTGTCACCGACATGCGTCAAGCAGCTAATGCTTTAAATTGGTGTGTTGCGGAAATGGAACGACGTTATAAATTGATGTCAATGTTAGGCGTAAGAAATTTAGCTGGATACAATCAAAAAATTAGGGACAGCATTAAAGATGGATCACCTCTTGCCGATCCTGTTAACCCAGAAAATACCGAGCCATTATCTGAAATGCCTCTTATTGTAATTGTGATTGATGAGCTGGCTGATTTAATGATGGTGGTTGGCAAGAAAATCGAAGAGCTTATTGCTCGACTTGCTCAAAAAGCCCGAGCTTCTGGTATTCATTTAGTATTGGCTACACAAAGACCATCGGTAGATGTGATTACAGGCCTTATTAAAGCTAACATTCCTACGAGAATTGCATTTCAAGTTTCTAGCAAGATTGATTCTCGAACAATTTTAGATCAAATGGGTGCTGAGACACTTCTTGGACAAGGTGACATGTTATATCAACCCACAGGGTCAGGTTATCCGCAAAGAATTCATGGTGCATTTGTTTCAGACCAAGAAGTCCATAAGGTTGTGAATTATCTTAAATCACATGGCGAGCCAAAATATATTGAGGGCATTTTGACGAATGAAACCTCAGAGAGTGGTGATTATGGCGACTCCTCTTCTAATTTTGCGGGAGAAAAAGACCCGCTTTATGATGAAGCTGTGGAGCTAGTTCTAAGAACAAGAAAGCCATCTATTTCCTCCGTGCAAAGACATTTAAGAATTGGCTATAACCGTGCCGCTAGAATTATTGAAGATATGGAAAGAGCTGGACTAGTTTCAGCTATGCAAAGCAATGGCAATAGAGACATATTAGCGCCAAACCAAAATGAATAAACTGTTCGCTGCCTTTTTAATTCTCTCATTCAATGTATTTGCGGATGGCGTTTCAGATCTTAATGCTTTTGCAAATAACATCTCAAGTATGTCTTCTGAATTTAGCCAAGTTGTATTAGATAAAAAAGGCTTAAAACTTCAAGATGTTCAAGGTGTCATGCTCTTTAAAAGGCCTAATAAGTTTCGCTGGGATTATTTAAAGCCTTATCAAAATCAAATTATTAGCGATGGCGACCGTCTCTATATGTACGATCAAGATTTAAGACAGGTATCTATCAATCCTATTGCTAAAGTAGCTGGATCAACACCACTTTTAATTATTGCAGGTAAGAATATTGAAAAATATTTCACACTCAAAAATATAGATGACCAACCTAACAATGAAGAGAGTCAAAATATTAAATGGGTTGAAGCCATACCGAAAGAGGAGGGCGCTGGATTTAGTAAGGTCATTTTAGGCTTAAGTAATAATAAATTATTGGTAATGAAAATTGTGGATGCATTTGAACATACCACAACTATTAGTTTTAAAAATGCAAAATACAACATTAGCTTAGTTGATAATGATTTTTTATTTAAATTACCAGATGGCGTTGATGTTGTGCAATCAGGCGCAGCGCTTAATGCAACAGCCTCATCAAGTAGTATTAAAAACCAAGATGCAGAAATCTTAACTTTCATCAATGATTGGTTAAGTGCCTGGTCATCTAAAGATACCGATCTTTATTTGAGTAAATATGCTCAAGACTTTAAAGTTCCCAATGGGGATTCATTTTCATCATGGCAAAATTCAAGAAAACAAAAAATTGCTTCGCAAGTAAAAATTACGATAGAAATTGAAGAGGTGAAAGTCATTATGAAAAATGAAAATTCAGCTCGTATACAATTTAAGCAAAAATATACTTCAGATAAATTTACAGAGGTCTCTAATAAATCTTTGATAATTAAGAAGGTCGATAGTAAATGGTTAATTCAAGAAGAGATTTCAGGTAAATAATTTTTATGAATCAGATGTTTGAACCTAATCAATCTCAATTGCCTTTAGCTGAATATTTAAGGCCTAAATCTGTCAGCGAAATTGCAGGACAAAAACATATTCTAGGCGAAGGTAAGTCTTTACGCGTTGCCATTGAGTCTGGGAATTTACCATCAATGATTTTGTGGGGTCCCCCAGGAGTTGGTAAGACCACCATAGCTCGTGTGATCGCAAATTCTATCGAGGCGGAATTTATTTCTGTGTCCGCAGTTCTTTCTGGGGTTAAAGATATCCGTGAGGCAATAGAACAGGCTCAACTCAATCTGCAGCAATTTAATAAAAAGACAATTTTATTTGTTGATGAAGTTCATCGTTTCAATAAAAGCCAGCAAGATGCTTTTTTGCCACATGTTGAATCGGGGTTGATTACTTTTATTGGCGCCACCACTGAAAATCCTTCTTTTGAAGTTAATTCAGCGCTATTAAGTAGATCTCAAGTCTATGTTTTGAAAATGCTTGATGATGAAGACCTCTTGCTTATATATGAAAAGGCTAAAAATCATATTGCGCCAACTATAGAGGTCGATGAAGAGGCTAAACAAGAAATTATTTCCCATATCAATGGGGACGCTAGAAGACTTCTCAATTTCTTAGAATTACTATTTAATACAGCTGTTTCTTTAAAAGCTAGAAAAATTGATCAAGATTTCTTAAAAAAAACTATTACGAGCAAAGTAAGACGGTTTGATAAGGGAGGAGATCAATTTTATGATCAAATTTCAGCGTTGCATAAATCCGTTAGAGGATCTGATCCCAATGCTGCTCTATATTGGTTGCATCGAATGCTAGATGGCGGCGCTGATCCTCTTTATTTGGCGAGAAGGATAGTGCGTATTGCTATTGAGGATATAGGATTGGCTGATCCAAAAGCCCAAACTATGGCCCTAGAAGCCTACCAAATATATGAGCGTCTTGGCTCGCCGGAAGGAGAATTGGCTCTTTCAAATGCAGTCTTATATTTGTCGATTGCAGCTAAAAGCAATGCGGCATATATGGCTTTTAATGATGTAAAGGCATTTGTAAGCGAAGGAGATAATAGTGATGTTCCTGTGCACCTAAGAAACTCTCCAACTAAACTTATGAAAGAATTAGATTATGGGAAAAATTATCGCTATGCTCATAACGAACCTGAAGGGTATGCCGCAGGTGAAAAATATTTTCCAGATAATTTAGATCCAATTGAATTTTATAAGCCTACAACACGAGGATTAGAGAGTAAAATTCTCGAAAAAATGAATTATTTAAAATCTCAGGATAAGCAAAAGAAATAGGTTATTTATGATTGATATTCAATTATTAAGAAGCGATATAGAGACCACTAAAGAAAAGCTTGCTAGCCGAGGTTTTGACCTCGATGCTACTACTTTTCAATCGCTCGAAAATACAAGAAAAGCGCTTCAAGTTAAGACTCAGGATCTACAAGAGAAAAGAAATTCCATCTCTAAAGAGATCGGTATTGCGAAGTCTAAAAATGAGAACACTGATGCACTTATGGCTAGCGTTAATGCTATCTCAGATGATTTGAAAACGGGTGAGTCTGACTTGGCTGAGTTACAAGAAAAGATTAATCAATTTATGCTTAATATTCCAAATATTCCGCATGAATCAGTCCCTGTAGGAAAATCCGAAGCTGATAATAAAATTGTGAAGGTCGCTGGGGAGCCAAGAAAGTTTAATTTTAAAATTAAAGACCATGTAGACGTAGGCGCACAACATGGACTTAATTTTGATTTAGGTGCTAAGCTCGCTGGCGCTCGTTTTGTTGTCATGGAAGGAAAAATTGCGAAATTACATCGTGCCATTGCGCAATATATGCTCGACACTCAAACAGATAAGCACGGGTATAAAGAATGCTATACGCCGTATTTAGTGAATAGCGAGACATTAATCGGCACAGGACAGCTTCCTAAATTTGAAGCTGATCTTTTCAGTCTCGCACATAACGAAAGTAAGCTTTATTTAATTCCAACTTCTGAAGTGACTCTGACAAACTTTGTTCGAGATGAAGTTGTTAAGCAGTCTGATTTACCTATTAAATTAACTGCACATACGCCTTGCTTTAGATCTGAGGCGGGATCTTACGGAAAAGATACAAGAGGTATGATTAGACAGCATCAATTTGATAAGGTTGAAATGGTACAAATTGTTCACCCTGATAAAAGTTACGATGCATTAGATGAAATGGTTTCGCACGCTGAATTTATACTCACTTCATTAGAGCTTCCTTATAGATTATTATCTTTATGTTCAGGTGATATGGGATTTGGTGCTGCAAAAACTTTTGATCTAGAAGTATGGCTTCCATCCCAAGATACATATCGAGAGATCTCATCTATTTCAAATTGTGAATCCTTCCAAGCGAGACGCTTAAAAGCAAGATTTAAGAGTGAGGATGGAAAGAATTTGTTTGTACATACCTTAAATGGTTCTGGACTTGCGGTTGGTAGAACTTTAGTCGCGGTTATTGAAAATTATCAGAATGAAGATGGCAGCATTACGATTCCTAAGGCTTTAGTTAGCTATATGGGCGGCGCTGAAAAGATTTAGGTTTTCCAAATCTCACGTATTTTTCCATTGTTACTAATTAAGGCACCATGAGCTAGATTGTAAAAAATACCATGCTCTACTATGCCAGGTGTTTGTGAGAGAAAAGCATTTAATTTTTCAGCATCCTTTTCAGTGTAATTAAAATCGAGCACAAAATTTCCACACGAAGTAATTGCGTAACCATCCTTAGCTGCATTGATTCTAATATCGCCTGTACCTTTCTTTATTAAAACATTTTTAATAAGGTCCCATGCAAACGGATGTACTTCGGAAGGAATTGGAAAGTTATCGCCAATATTTTTAACAATTTTGGATTCATCCGCTATAACAATAAATTTTTTTGCAGAGCGTGCAAGTAATTTTTCTCTAACAAGATCATAACCTCGCCCTTTGAGCAAAGTAAGATCTGACGTAATTTCATCTGCACCATCTACATAAAGATCTATTTCTTTAATTTGTTCCATAGCCAAAAGGGGAAGCCCAGCTTCTTTGGCTTTAATCATACTAACAACAGAGCTCGAAACTGCGCGAACGTTTAGTTTTTCCTCTTTATTGCGTTTCGCTAAAGCATCAATGAAATAATTAGCTGTCGATCCTGTACCTAAGCCTACGATCATATTTTCACTAACATACTGTAAGGCTTGGTGCGCGACTAATTCTTTATCGTTCATGTCATTCCCTCTCAATGAATACAAGCTTTAAAGCTTATAATATTGGTAATTATTTATACATGCAATATATGCCACAACAAGAAAATAATCAAAGCAAAGAATCGCTATCCTCAATCGAAATCGATGGTTCAGATAGTCACTCGCTCGTTCAATATATTCAAAGCGAAATTGTTACCCATAAAAAATCTTTAGCTATCTTTACTGAGACTGCTTTTGAAGCGAGACGCCTTATGGAAGAAATGCTTTGGTTTAGTCCAGATTTAAAAATTAATTTGTTACCTGACTGGGAGACCTTACCATACGATCATTTTTCGCCTCACCCAGATCTTATTTCCGAGCGACTTCTTACGCTCTATCAGGTCACCCAAAAAAGTTTTGATGTTGTCATTATTCCTGTAACTACTGCACTTCACTTACTGCCGCCAAAGAGCTATATACAACAATTTAGTTTTCATTTTGCTAAAGGGCAAAAAGTTGATATTGAAGCCTTTAAAAATCAACTCACATTGAATGGTTACATGAATGTTGTTCGTGTCATGGCTCCGGGAGAATTTTCGGTAAGAGGAAGCTTGATTGACCTTTTCCCCATGGGAAGCATTATTCCTTATCGCTTAGATTTCTTCGATGATGAGATTGATTCTATTCGCACGTTTGATGTTGACTCTCAAAGGACACTTTACCCAGTCAATGAAATTAAGTTACTTCCTGCACGTGAGTGCCCATTAGATGAGAAATCGATCAGTACATTTAGACAAAACTACCGTGAGCGCTTTGAAGGAGATCCTTCGCGATCCTCTATCTATAAAGACATCAGTAAAGGCATACCCATAGGCGGTATTGAATGGTATATGCCTTTATTTTTTGATGAGATGAGCGATATTTTTAGCTATTTTTCCGATAATACTATCATTTATAAACATGGCGATTTGGATCATGCATGCAATCACTTTTGGCATGAAACTGAAAAGCGCTTCCGTTTATTTGCCTATGATGCTGAGCGCCCAATCTTAGAGCCTCAGAATCTTTTAATTAAGCCAGATCAATTTTTCAAATCGATTAATACATACAAAAAATTTGAATTAAAACGTCAGGAATTTGCCGAAAAAATCCCAGATGTATCTATTGATCGTAAAAATATTCAACCCCTAGCTAAGCTTCAACAATTTATTGTAGAAAATTCTAAAAGATTTTTTATCTTAACTGATAGTTTAGGTAGACGAGAGACTGTTTCTGAGCTTTTAAAATTAGGCGGTATTAAGTTTAAATCGACAGATGATTGGATGTCGGCAGCAGATGCTGATGATCATGTCATATTGACTGTGAGTCCATTGCACCAAGGATATATTTCATCTAAGTATATTGTGATAACAGAATCCGAACTTTATGTGAATACAGTTCGACAGACGAGACGTCGTCACCGGGACAAAAATTTCTCGACCGATGCGATGATTCGAGATTTGTCAGAGTTAAAAGATGGTGATCCTATTGTTCATGAGCAATACGGCGTTGGTAGATTCAAAGGCTTATTTAATTTAGACTTTGGCGAAGGGGAAAGTGAATTTTTACTTTTAGAATATTTTGGCGACGACAAGCTTTATGTCCCTGTATCAAATTTAGATCTTATCTCACGTTATTCTGGCGGGCCAGCTGAGACTGCGCCATTACATAAATTAGGATCAGATCAATGGGATAAAGCTAAGAAAAAAGCACTTAAACAAATACACGATACTGCTGCAGACCTTCTAAATATATATTCCCAGCGCTCCGTAAAAAAAGGCTACGCATTTAAAATTAGCCTTCAAGATTACGAAAGATTTACAGATGGTTTTCCATTTGAAGAAACGGACGATCAATTAGCAGCTATTAATGCCGTAATTCTTGACATGGAATCTGCTAAACCGATGGATCGTCTTATTTGTGGTGATGTTGGTTTTGGTAAAACAGAAGTGGCATTAAGGGCAGCATTTATTGCAGCTAATGATGGTAAGCAAGTAGCAATATTAGTACCTACTACACTTTTAGCCGAGCAACATTACAATAATTTTATGGATCGTTTTTCTGATTCTCCTATCAAAATTGCAGAAATTTCTCGCTTCAAATCAAAAAAAGAACAAGCTGAATCTCTGTTGAAGTTAGCTAATGGTGAAATTGATATCATTATTGGTACACATAGACTTATTCAAAATGATATTAAGTTTAAAAATTTAGGATTGATTGTTATCGATGAAGAGCATCGTTTTGGCGTTAGGCAGAAAGAATTACTTAAGTCGATGCGTGCAGAAGTAGATGTTTTAACACTCACAGCAACACCAATACCTCGAACCTTGTCTATGGCTATGGAAGGGTTGCGAGAGTTTTCAATTATTTCGACTCCACCCCAAAAGCGATTGTCGATCAAAACTTTCGTAAATAACTATTCGGAAGGCATTATTCGAGAAGCGGTATTAAGGGAATTTAATCGAGGGGGGCAGGTATATTTCCTTCATAACGATGTAGATACGATCGTTTCTATGAAAGATAAATTGGAAAAATTGATTCCAGAAGCGCACATTGAAATTGCACACGGACAAATGCGTGAGCGCGAGCTTGAAAGAGTGATGCACGATTTTTACCAGCAAAAAGCCAATATTTTGCTTTGTACAACCATTATTGAAACTGGTATTGATATTCCAACAGCCAATACAATCATTATGAATCGTGCAGATATGTTTGGACTAGCTCAACTTCATCAATTAAGGGGAAGAGTGGGTAGGTCCCATCATCAAGCATACGCATATTTACTTATCGATCCTGATAGAAAGATAAGTAGCCACGCTCAAAAACGCCTAGAGGCAATCCAGCTTCTTGAAGATTTAGGTGCAGGATATTATCTTGCTATTCATGATTTAGAAATTCGAGGCGCAGGAGAGCTACTAGGCGACAACCAAAGCGGACAAATGCATGAGATCGGATTTAATCTTTATGTTGAGATGCTTAATTACGCTGTTAAACAGCTCAAAATAGGCAAAAAATTGAGCCTTGATACTCCACTTCAAAAGAATACAGAAATTAATCTTCATACCCCAGCTATTATTACCAATAGCTATTGTGGAGATATTAATGAAAGACTTGTGCTTTATAAGCGCTTGTCAGGACTTAATAATCTCGAAGATCTTACAGAGATGAAAGAAGAGTTGATTGATCGCTTTGGTGTGATGCCAGAACAAACTCAATCACTTATTTCTTTTCATGATTTGAGAATCTTTATTCAGCTTTTAGATATTAAGAAAATTGACGCAAGCGATGTTTCGATTCAAATTAGTTTTGCTAGTGACTGTAAAATAGATCCATTAAAGCTTATTAAGTTGCTGAGTGAAGATAAGCGTTGTCGCATGAATGGACCAGATAAGATTAAAATATCTGTTACGCTTTCTGATGTTCTAGAAAGAGTTAAATTCATTAAAGATTTTTTAAATAAGATATTTTTAGCATGAGAAAAATATTAATCATTTGCTATTTTTTTAGCCTATGCAATTGCTCTTCAATTTCATCGTTTGATACAAAAAGAGAGCCTGTTCTAGGCGATTCATCAGAATTTATTATGCATCATTCAACATGGGGCAAACCAAAGGATAAGAAAATTATTGTCAGAAGTAATGGCACTGACGAAGAGTGGATTTATGAAAGAGGTATTCTATACATCAAGGGAAGTGAACTCACTTCTATTCAAGAGTTTAAGCCTAAATAAAGTACATATCTTTAAAGCTTCAATCGTAAAAGTTTTGGAACGAAGTCCTCAATTTTAGAGATTAATCCATCTATTTCAATAGTTTTAATAGCTTTAGATTTGTCAAAGTGATGCCCATAAATATCCCACAACATAGATAAAAATGAATTTGAGGCAGGCCTTATCTCATCCTTAAATCGGATTGAGCCTACCAGATGAAGATTCTGTTTTGCCCTTGTCATAGCAACATAAAGTAATCTCTTCAATTCATTGTCCTCCCTATCTTTTTCTATTCCATAAATTAAGCTATGTAAGTGGGGTGATTTATTCTCAGGCTCACTAAATGCTGTGATATCAAGTACGTAATTACTTTTCTGAAAATGATCGAAAATAATCATTTTTCTATCCGATGCTCGTGTAGTTGAATTCAAAGACGGAATAATCACTGTATCAAATTCAAGACCTTTGGCTTTATGAATTGTAAAAAATTGGATTCGCTCTTCAGCTGATGGAATATCAGATAAATATGTTTTAGTAATTTGATACTCAACCAATTCAAAATCGATAGCTATAGGAGAGCTTGATGTTTGTAAGATATCGAAAAATTTATTTATATCTACAATGTCATTAGGGTTGTGAAGACATAATTCGCCACCCAAATTCATCCATACTGATTCAATAAGTCTCCTAATATGTGTTTTATTTCTATGTTCAAATGCATTTTTTAAAATATCTACAAGACGTTGAATTCGCATCTGGCCGTCTGAAGAAATTTTGTCCATTTTATTTGGATTATTAATAATTTCCCAAACGGTTGTTATATGATCCTCTTGGAATAAAAGGGCAAGATCATCTAATAAAACGCCGCACCAAGGTGCCCTCAAAATTGCAAGCCAATGAATTCTGTCGCTTAAATCGAGCATTGCATAACTTAACGAAAGAATATCTTGAATTGACTGGTGTTGATCTAAAGCATCAATTTCTACAGCATTAAATTTCAAAGCTGGTTTAAATTTTCTGATGTAATCGATCAATTCAGAGAGATGGCTTCTTGATCTTGTGAGGATGGCAATTTTTTCATTCCCATAAAGCCTGTCAATCAGATTACATACGTACTTTGCTTCCTCGATATCGATATCTTCAGTACTATCTGAAAATGTTAATGCATGAAATTTAAATTCACTCATTCCTAGATTACAATCTTTTTTTGCTGAAATAAAAGGTTTGTAGCTCACAGTACCTGCTTGAATAGAATCTTCCTTAGGTAGTATTTTCTCAAACACTTGATTTATTTCATTTACGATAAGTGAAGAAGAGCGCCAATTATCTTTTAGTCTTATAGTTTCTAGAGGAATTGTATTAAAGCCCTGTTTTTTCGCTTCAATAAATATACTGACATCAGCTTCTCTGAATTTGTAAATTGACTGCATAGGATCTCCAACGCAGAAGATAGTTTTCTGTGCTTCTGGCGTCCAACCATCTACAATTTTTTTTAAAAAATTAAAATGACTTCTGCTTGTATCCTGAAATTCATCAATCAAAATGTGTGATATTTTGTAATCCAGAGATAATAAGAGCTCGCTCGCTGTTTGATTTTTACCTAGCGCCTCGTTTGCAATCTCAATAATTTCGATAAAATCTACAGTATTTCTCTGTCTAAATAGGAGTTTTAACGTTTTTTCACAGCGCAGAAGAAGGCCTGCAATAGCTTTTAGTTTAATTACATATGCCTCATCGATCAGAGGTGGAATATCTCTTATTGCAGTTAAGAAGTTGATTTCAGGCAGTTCGCGACATATATGCTTATAAACTTCACTTTCTTTGTCATTTTTAAAGCCTTCTCGCTTTGTTAATAGTTCTCGCCTAGTATTTTTCTCTGTGAACAAAATTTCCGTAATTGTTTGCCATAAAGGAACTTCATCCATATCAAAATTAAAGCTATTTTCGTCTGTAATCTTTAAATCTTCTCTTAGACTTGTATCTTTAAGGTAGTGAAGTACTTGCATAAGCTTAGTAAGAGCTTCTTGATCGAGTGTTTCTTTTATTTTCTGATAGATAGGCTTAACTAAATCTTCAAGGTAAGCATTGCTTTCAATAATAATTTGCTCATTTGTTTTTTGAATAAGTTTGTTGTAGCGATTTTTCCATTGATCTCGGGTCGACATCATCGCTATTAAACGACGATTAATCTTTTCATATTCATTATCGTAGTGAGTAAAAACGATATTAATATCATTAACACTCTCTTTAGATTGCAAAACTTTTTTGACGCATTCTTCATAGAATTTTTCAGGCGTATCGGTGATATTAGGTTTGTCGCCCATCTGATTTAAAACAGGAATTTGACCCACAATTTGATGACAAAACTTATCGATAGTCATTACTTTAATTCGTGACAAGTTGTGTTCGATGTCCCAGCCTTTTTCTTTTGAGCGTTCTAAAATGGTTTTTGCAAACAGACCATCACCTTTTTTAATACGCTCTAGAATTCTAGCTTTCATTTCTGAAGCGGCTTTCTTGGTGAAAGTAATAGCTAAAATTTCTTCAGGGGCATCAACTATCGTAAGAAGTTTTAAGTATCGGTCAGTGAGCAGGCTTGTTTTCCCCGAGCCTGCGGGAGCTTCTACTATAAATGAGCTTAAATTAAGCGCTTTTTCTCTTAATACATTGTCACTCATTGTTTGCTTTGCTCAAATTGGAGCGTTCGTTCAGG
The DNA here is from genome assembly GCA_903914945.1 of uncultured Methylophilaceae bacterium. GTDB lineage: Bacteria > Pseudomonadota > Gammaproteobacteria > Burkholderiales > Methylophilaceae > Methylopumilus. The sequence goes on along the minus strand of CAIWQV010000087.1, from coordinate 19,842 downwards.
AAGTCTTAGGATAGGCTTAACATGACAATAAGCCATATCTTTATCTCGCGCATACTGAACAGCAGCATTGCCTTCCCTGAAGCTTTCGATGGTGTCCTGGATGCGGCATTTCCAGAAACCCAGCAATTCGTCCCATGACTGAAAAGAAGTGGAAGAGGGAATATCCTTAATGCCTTTAAGAAGATCTTTATCTCGCCCTATACCAATCCATTGGGGTTTTGATGCATTAATTACGCCAATTGCGATGGCATCGATAGGCTTATCTGAAGCAAAAAGCGCATAAAAAGGTATTTGAAGTTCGCCATAACTATTTAAGAACCACTCATTTAGGGTCTTGGTTATTCCAGATTTGTAATCAATCACTATGTTGTTTTCATTGACTCTATCAATGCGATCAATTTTTATATTGAAATTGAGACAGCCTGCATGGACAGGTATGTTTTTCTCAGTCTCTATAACTTCAAAATCGCCTCGCTTTAATTCATATTGAATCCATTTCTCTACATAACTGATCATGCGTATTTCTTCGATATTAAAAAATGTAGGCATGATTCTAGGATACTTTTTCTTTTCAATTGAAATTGCTTTATGTGTAATATCTTCTATTTTTTCTGAGAGTTCTTTTTCAGTTAAGGCGCTTACAAGCGATGCTGATTTATGCTCTGTCCAAAATTGCTCTAAGATTTTATGGAAAAGATTTCCACGTAATCTAGTGGTTAAATTTTCCTCATCTTCATCCTCTAATTTCTTAGCACCAAGTCTAAACTCATAAAATGCCCAAGCAGGGCAGATGGATTGTGCTTCCAGCAGTTTAATACCTGATTTTACGGCTTGTTGAACACTAATATCAATTGAAGTGTTATCTTCAATATATTCTATAACTTCTTGTTTTAATGTATTTTTTTTATATTCAAAATTTGTATCTTCAAGTAATTTCGAAGATATTACAGTATGTAATGTGGATGACGGAAATATATCTTCTTCACCCATTTTTTTAGCATAAGAGAGCACTACAGTTGGCGAAGTATGCGTAAATTTGTCTAAGATTTTTGTGGCATGTTGCTGATGTTTTTCGTGTGTGAAAATATGGCTATCTTGCTGAATTTTGACTGGAATAAATGGATTGTATTGGTGAGGTGTAGGCCAGTGATGCTCATTTAAATTCATAATCCAAGTAGCATCGTAAGCTTCAAAAGTGCTTTCATGAAAACCTAAAATATCAATCTTAAAGTTACCCTGGTGTTCATGCTGATGCGTAGTTTTTTTAAGATAATACTGAAATATGTCAAACATATCCTGAATAGATACTTCACCCATAAGGTTGTCTAGCGAAGATAAGGTTTCAGTAATTTTCTTCCAGGCCTCATAGATACTTTCCTCATAGGTATCTTTAGGTTTCAGAAGGCTTGATTCGATAACTATTAAATATGTTTCAAATGCTTTAATCCATTCGGAAGGGTTCCTTTTGATTCGCCATTCGTTATGAGTGCTTTGTATATGGCCTAAATGTATCTTTAAGAAAGGTGTAAGACCACTTAAGCCATTTTCTGATTCATACATTTCAATTAATTCCTTTATTGAAATGTTTCCCTTTCGTTTTCTTTCTAATGCGTTAATAAGCCTATATCGCTGAGGGAGTTCTTGACTGTTTGACCATCCACTATGACTTAAGACACTCTTAAGATTTTTGATGTCAGCAAAGCCTCGCATGCTTAATTCTATTAAACTTAGATTTAGGTAAATGATAGATAAATGAAATAAGGGCGTATTTAGAGAAAACTGATAAATTCTTTTTTCTTGCGCTAAGCTTGGCGTAAATGTCTCAGGATGGAATGTTTTGTCAAGAAGGCTTGAGAGTCGATCGATGATTTGATCAAGCTGCGGCGTGACAATAAGTATTTTTTTATTATGCTCAATTTGAGTTTTGCACCATTCGACTACTCGCATACATTCATGTTCTTCGTTAAGAAATGCGCGCGTTTCAATATAGGGTTCTATTTTGGGCTCTTTAAAAAATGCTACATCAACTTGAGATTTGCATGCTTCAATAAACAATTCTTCAGTTGGTGTTGTAAATTCGAAACCTACAAGGATGATAGATTGATCAATAGAAATAGTGCGACTTTTAATAAGCCCTATCACTATTTTGATCAGAGCATGAAAAGTAGTTACGTCTTTATCATGGCAGTATTTTTTGAAAATTAAACGCCAAGCATTAAAAAATGTATGTTCTTCGCTGCGCTCTTCGCTCTTGATAGTATTTTCAGTGATATTAAATTGATCTATAAGTCGGTTTGCTTGGCTCGCAGTTTCACTTAAACTATTTATGTTAGATAAATCGAATGATGATTGTTTAAATTGTTTGATGCTACTTTCCCATAATAACTTCTCTTCGATACCATTCAGAGTTCGATGCGGCACCCTGATCTCTGGATGCTTTTCAAGCAAGCTTTCAATAAAATCATGAAATGTTTGCACTTTTATAGCTAAGCTAAAGTGCCGGCTTAATTTAAAAGCTTCTTTTGAATTACGGCAGAGATAGACGGTGTTTTGCTCAGAATGCATGCTTCTATTGTAAACTTATCCCCGTTAATTATTATTAAAAAATATGACTGATCGTAAAAATTACATTACAAAGCAAGGGTATCAGCGCCTAAAAGATGAACTTGATTTTTTAGTTAAAGTTGATCGACCTAAAGTTGTCGCTGATGTTTCTTGGGCTGCTAGCAATGGAGATCGAAGCGAGAATGGAGATTATATATATGGAAAGAAGCGCTTACGGCAAATAGATGCACGAGCGAAATTCTTATTTGGACGGATCGATGAAGCCGTGGTGATTGATCCATCGACTCAAGAGCAACAAGATAAGATCTTCTTTGGGGCATGGGTTATCCTACTTAATGAATCAGATGACTCTGAGCATGCTTATCGAATTGTAGGACAAGATGAAATTGATACTGAAAAGGGCTTTATTAGCTGGGTGTCGCCAATTGCTAAAGCGCTTTTGGGTAAAAATTTAGACGATGAGGTAAAAGTTGAAACGCCTGGTGGCTTAGTTAAATTTAGAATTATTGATGTGACTTATCATGGCTAATAAAAAGGCCATTACCTGCCATTTGATTTGTAAAGTCATCGATTTTTTTGGTGATATTGGTGTCGCATGGCGAATAGCAAAACAACTTAAGTTCGATTTTGATGCAGAAGTCCATGTTCTTATAGACGATCTTATAACCGCCCAAAAATTAATACCTTCTCTTGATATTTCCTTAAAGGAGCAAATGATTGATGGAATCTTTTTCCATCATTGTGATTTTAGCGAAAATTCTGACTCGCTTCCGTCACCTCCATTGTTTGTTTTTAATCTTTTCAACATTGATTTGCCACATAAATATAAATCCCTTATTCAAAGTGAAAAGTCAAAATATATTGCTATTGAATACTTGTCAGCTGAATCTTGGGTAGATAATTTTCATCTTAAACCCTCTATAGATCCTCGATCAGGCCAGATTAAAACTTTTTTTTATCCTGGCTTTACGAATCAAACAGGCGGGCTCATTCGGGAGAAAAATTTATTCTTACATCGAAATGACTTTAGTCAAGAGAAGTGCGAAGAAGTGATTCGCTCATTACATGGGGATCCGAGTTTTTTTTCAATTTCACTTTTTTATTACCCAAGTCAAAAAATAGATGTTTTCTTAGACTTAATGGATCGCATGAAGAAATCTATCCAGTTTTTTATACCTCAATATTTAGTTGATCTTTTGAAAATAAAAAAGAATTATCAATATATTCGAATCATTCCTTACCAATTTCTAAGCCATGATGATTTTGATCGATTGCTTTGGTCTTGTGATCTTAATTTTGTTCGTGGGGAAGATAGTTGGATAAGGGCTCTTTGGGCAGGCAAGCCTTTTATTTGGCAGCCTTATATCCAAGAAAATAATATTCATTTGATTAAACTTAAGGCCTTTTTAAAGCGTTACTGTGAGAATTGTAATCAAGAATTGTCAGACTGGTTAATTAAGACACATGATGATTGGTCGCATAATAAATTTAATGAAACTTTATGGAGCCAATTTTTTACTCACCAATCTGGTTTGCAGGATTTTGCTTTAGCGCAAAGTCGCAACTATTTCAATGAGGCTTCATTTGTAGAGAGTTTGGTAGATTATTGTTCTGAAACATGATTTTCGAGTATAATTTTCCCTTTTATTTGGTAGGCATTCCCAAGGATCAATATTATGAAAATCGCTCAAGAACTTCGCGCTGGTAACGTTATTATGGTTGGCAGTGACCCTATGGTTATCCTAAAAGCCGAATATAACAAATCAGGTCGAAGCTCTGCTGTTGTTAAGATGAAAATGAAAAATCTTCTTACTGAAGCCCCGAGTGAGAATGTATATAACGCTAGTGATAAATTTGAAGTGATCGTTCTAGATAAAAAAGATGTCACTTATTCTTATTTCTCAGACCCTGCTTATGTATTTATGGACAGCGAATACAATCAATATGAAGTAGATGCTGAAAATATGTCAGAAGCTTTAAATTTCCTTGAAGATAGCATGCCTTGCGAAGTGAAATTTTATAATGGCAAAGCTATTTCCGTTGAATTACCTAATTCTGTAACGCGCGAAATTACTTATACCGAACCTGCAGTAAAAGGTGATACCTCAGGTAAAGTAATGAAGCCAGCAAAAATTAATACAGGTTTCGAAGTGATGGTGCCTTTATTTTGTAATACTGGCGATAAGATTGAAATTGATACGCGTACTTTAGAATACAAAAACCGCGTTCTGTAATTTTAAGCAGTTCCGCCTATAACTAAACCATCAATTTTGATTGTAGGTTGACCGACACCTACAGGTACACTTTGACCTTCTTTGCCACAGGTCCCCACGCCTGAATCTAATGACATATCGTTTCCAATCATACTGACTTTCTTTAATACTTCAGGACCATTCCCGATTAAAGTGGCGCCTTTAACAGGATAGAGTAATTTTCCATCTTCTATCATCCAAGCCTCTGCTGCAGAAAATACAAATTTACCACTGGTTATATCGACTTGCCCACCACCGAAATTTACGGCGTATATACCTTTTTTAACTGATTTAATAATCTCTTCCGGTGTTTTTGTACCATTGAGCATATATGTATTTGTCATTCTTGGCATTGGAAGATGTGCGTAAGATTCTCGTCTCGCATTGCCGGTAATAGGCATATTCATGAGGCGCGCATTTAATGTATCTTGCAAATAGCCTTTAAGAATACCATTTTCAATAAGCACAGTTCTCTGAGTTTCATTACCTTCATCATCAATATTTAGTGAGCCTCTCCGATCCTTAATAGTGCCGTCGTCAACGACCGTAATATCTTTAGCTGCCACTTGTGTTCCAACTTTATTACTAAATGCAGAACTTCCTTTCCGATTGAAATCACCTTCCAAGCCATGACCAATAGCTTCATGAAGAAGAATACCTGGCCATCCAGGACCTAAAACTACTGTCATACTTCCAGCAGGTGCTGGTTTTGCATCTAGATTTGTTATGGCCTGATGGACTGCTTCATGTGCATATTGCTTTAATATTTCATCAGAAAAATATTCAAATCCAAATCGACCGCCTCCGCCTGAAGAGCCTTGTTCTCTTTTGCCGTTGGATTCAGCGATAACATTAATCGAGAGTCTGACCAAAGGCCTAATGTCTGCTGCAATTCTTTGCTCATTATTAATGACAAATATAACTTCATGTTCTCCAGCAATAGAAGCAGTAACTTTGGTAATACGCTCATCCATTTTTTTTGCATAATTTTCTATTTTTTCAAGAATATTAATTTTTGTTTCTGCAGGCATTGCAGAGAGAGGGTCTTTTGGACTATATAAATTTGCAATTATGTTTGGATGATTAAGTTTTTGACTTTGATTAACATTCTTTGAAGCAATCGCTTTAGCGATATTAGAGGAAGAAAGAAGCGCTTCAATAGATATGTCATCAGAATAAGCAAATGCAGACTTGTCTTTGTTTACAGCTCTTACACCAACACCTTGATCGATTGAGAAGCTTCCGGACTTCACCTGACCTTCTTCAAGGCCCCAGTATTCACTTTTAGTGTATTGAAAATAAAGGTCTGCGTAATCGACACCATGAGACATCATGGCATTAAGTATTTTATTTAAATCATGAATTTCGATACCAGATTGTGCAAGTAGCAAATCTTTCGCATGTGCAATTTTATGTTCCATGTAGGCCGCTATTTAATGGTGCGATGTTTGAGAGCTGGAAGAGATTTGCGCACTGATTCAATATATCCTTTATTTAAGAATCCTGTAATCACACCAGATCCTCGCGGAAGTCGGTCGAGGATTGTTCCCCATGGATCTACAATCAGTGAGTTGCCATGTGTTTCTCTACCTGATAAATGGTATCCACCTTGAGCAGGAGCAAGCACGTAGCATTGATTTTCAATTGCTCTTGCTCTAATCAAAATTTCCCAATGTGCTTTTCCAGTGGTTTCTGTAAAAGCTGAAGGAATAACAAGAAGATCAACACCTTTCATCGATCTAAATAACTCTGGAAATCTAAGGTCATAGCAAATTGCAATGCCAATCCTTCCAAAGGGCGAGTCAACCACCACAACATCAGAACCTGCTTCAATTAATTTATCTTCACGAAAATATTCATCTCCCATATCAAATCCAAACAGATGAATCTTGTCGTAACGGTGAACTAAATTTCCTTTGTCATCATAAATAAGACAACTATTTCTTATTTTATTTTTATCTTTTGAAAATAAGGGAATAGACCCCCCAATAATCCATACTTTATTTTTCTTTGCTTGTTTAGATAAAAAGGATTGTACGAGGCCTTGGTCTGGTTTTTCTCTGGCCTTTAGTTTTTCTGAATCTTTCGAGGTCATAATTGAAAAATATTCAGGCAAGGCGATAAGTTTGGCGCCTTGATTAGCAGCTATGGTAATTAAATTTTCAGCCTCATTAAGATTGGATTTGATGTCTGGGCCAGAAGCCATCTGAATACCAGCAATTTTTATGATATCTTTATTCACTAGCTTTGCTTTAGTTGTTTTTATTTTTGATTTAATCGCCATTTTATTTTTTGTCTGTAAATAAATTCTTAGTATTGTCGATTGTAGTTTTAATTTTGTCTGACGGTGAATTATTAACTTCTTCTGGATTTTCCCATGTACCAATAATGCGATACTCTGAAGTAAGTACTTTATTCAGTGGGTCTTTAAGAATTTTTTGCGCTACAAATGCTGCAGCACCCACTAGCGGACCACCTGCAAGAGCCGCAATCGATAAGCTATCACTAATGTGAGGCGTTACTTTTACATTAAGATCTTGTGTTTCTTTGATAATATTTGTCTCTCCTGACATGAATACTTCTGCAGCTGGTCCGATCATTCTGAAATTTGTTGTTTTCAGAATGCCATTATTTAAGCGCACTGAAGCATTCATACTATCGAGCACAAAGCCACTACCAAAGAGATCTCTAAAGTCTAAACTTAATCTTCTAGGTAAACTTTGAAGCGTGACAAGACCAAATAGTCTTCCTATGCCAGGCTCTACTTTTTGAATTACGCCTTTATGCACATCGAGATTAAATGAACCATCGACTTTTGTTTTATCGAATGCAAGAGGATTGCCTTGCCATTTAAATTGACCTGATAAATCAGCTTCACCATCTTTCACAAAATTTGGGTAACCGAGGAAGTTTAGTGTGTCACCTAGATTGTTAATTTTCCAATTAAAATTTATATTAGTTTTGGAATTCTTATTCCAGTCTATCCATTCACCATCTGCTTGGAAAATATTTTTATCATTAATAACTCTAAATTTTTGAATATTTATATTTTGTTTTAATGTGCTTGAGAGGAGCTCAATCTTCCCAATTTTTTTACCATCGATCTCAAGTGAATCAATTTTAATATCCAGGTTAGGGATTTTTTGATTGCCGGAACTTTGAGTGGAGCTAATTTTTTTAATTTCGTTAGGTAATTTTAGCGCATTTAATCGAGCCGTTAATCGATTGTCTTTCTCAGTCCATAAGAGGTTTCCTGACATTTCATTTGCGCTAATCTTTAATTTTGTGCTTCCATTAACAGGCGCTATTTCTATTTTAAGATTGTTAAATCTTCTATCAAATAGATCAGCATTTTTTAATGTAATATCTGCTTTATCGACCTTAAATCCACCGGTAGTATCACCTCCGCTATAAATACTCATGAAGTCATCGAGGTTTGCGTAGGGTAAATTCGCTTTTAGATAAAGTCCTTTTTGTACATTTGTTTTTATATCTGAGTTGATTGCAATGAACCCTTTGTCGATTAACATAACATTATTTCTTTCAAGGCGTGATATTTTTGAATTGACGATATTGCTGTACTTAAATTCAATATCATCACTTTTTGAATTATTTTGTTTTTTCGAGAAGTAGAACTTTTCTTCTTTGTCTCGAGGTTTATTAAACGGAGCAGGGTAGCCCATCTCAATTCCTTTTAAATCTGAAGTTATTTGTATGTTGAGCAAAGGCTTCTTATATTCAATACTACCTTCCCAGTCCGCGGAGCCATTTAACTTTGAAAAACTAGTGCCCAATTTTTCCTCAATACCTTTACCGGTAAATTTTCCATTTAATTTCACTTTAATGATTTTGCTTGGATCTGAAACAATTGCAATATTGGCATTGCCACCAAATAAAGTGCCACTGAGGTTTTCTGTCTTCACATTCTTTTCGTCAAATGTGACAAAACCTTTCAATTTTTCTATATTAGGGATGCCCAGTGAAGGATTGCTGAGCGTGCTATCCACAAATTGATAATTACCTTTAAAAGTTATAGCGTCGAGATTATCCATAGGTATATCTACATTAACTTTTAATCTACCTTCTCCAGAGCCTGAAGCTTCATCAAATAAATGTTGGACAGACTCTTTTATAGGGCTGTTATTAATAAACTTAACAGCTTCGCGCGTTGGACTATTAAGGGTGCTTTGAAGATTTAAAATTGGATGCTCTATTGCTATTGCAGGAATAGTTGCCTTTAGCTCTTTGATTGTATTGCCAAGAAACTGACCTTTTTTACTCATTAGTTCGAATGTGCCATGATTGATAGAGGCCGTAAAATCGAATTTTTCGACCACTGGCCATCCTGTTCCATATTCGATTAATGTATTTTTACCGGTGCTTGTGACTACAAATGAGCCCTTGTTAGGATCAGGCTGGTTATTTGCATCGACAAAAGGAAAATCGGCTGCTGAGCCCTTGATTGAAATCAACGTATTTTCTAAACTGCCTTCAAGAAGCGATGTATCTAACCAATGAAGACTTTCGGCACTCATTGTTTTTGGGTAATAAGCTTTAGCATGCTTAAAATCAATGAACGGAATTGATGCTTGAATATCTAAATAGGGCATTTTTTGAGACGTACTTTTTATACTGCCATTGATAGATCCATTAATAAAAGCGTTATTAAAGCTAACATTCTTAAACATCAAATAATTCTCTGTCCATTTCATATCACCATGTAAATTATTAAATGTAAGCTGCTCTCTGAATAATTTATTGTATGTAAGAGACACGTCTGTAGATTTAAATTTTAATGAGCCATTTTGATTTGATAAGTGAATAGAGCCTGTGAGATTTTCAAAGCCTGGAAAATCTTCGAAAGTTTTTAAAGTTAATTTATCAAATTGAGCAGCAAGGCTTAACTCTGTTGTTTTATTATTTTCCCAATTTAAATTTACATTAGAAAGAGAGCCGGAAGGCTGAATAGCATTTACTTTGCTTTTGACGTCATCAAAATAGGGGATAGTTTGTAAAATTTCATTTGCAGCATCAAGTTGAATTTTATTAATCTTAAGTGAGAATGCCGTAGGCTTATTAGTCTCTTTTGAAATAGTGATTGCAGTATCTGCATCTTCAATATTAATTCCATTATTAGTTAATAAAAAAAGATTTTCAAAAGCAATTTGATAGTCCTTTTTATTTGCAAGCCAAATGACGTCGCCAGAAAAATTCTTCAGATTAAGCTCGTTTTTATAAGCTTGATTTAGCTCTGTTTTCAAACTTGTAAGTTTAAGAGAGGCTTTAATTTTGGTAATTGATGCATTAGTAATATTTGCAGTTAGGTTTAAATCACCTGTACCAGAATTAATTTTGACAGGATAATTTATCCATGGCGTGTAAGCTGCTAAGTTAATATTCCCGGCTTTAATTCTAATTTCAGAATCCCACGATTGAATATCTTCAATTTTCTTTGCGTAGATCTTGCCATTAAGGTCAATAAATTGATTGTCACTGTTACTAATCCTAAAATTCAGATCAAATTTATGTTTGCCAATGAGCTCAATAATAAATGGGGTTTTATAACTAAAATTCAAATCTTTTAATGTGAGTATAGCGGCTTGCCTATATTCATCATGCCAATCAATTTCACCTTGTTGTATGGAAACTTTTTTTTGATTAAGCAGCCAATTAGTTAATTTGTTATTACTTGGCCCATCAATCGATATGCCACCAATAAAAATCTTATTATTTGTATCTCGCTTAATAAGAAGCTTAGGACCTTGCAATCTAATTTCTGAGAGCGTGGGCTTTAAATAAAATGGACTTAGCCATGAAAAATCCGCACTAATTTCTTTTAATTCCAAGGTGGTATTGTTTTGGCCGTCTTTAAGCACCACTTCATTAAGTGCTATTTCTGGATTAATGAAATCCCATCGGCCATTGAGTGAATTTATTTTGATAATTTGACCCGTGGCTTGCGAAGCAAGATCTTCAATTTTAGTTTTGTAATTATTTAAATTAGGTTTAATGTAAAACTGAAATGCAAGGCTGGATAAAATGATAAAAAGTGCATAGGTAATGGCGAATGCAATACCAATTTTTTTTACGTAAGGAAGTATTTTTTGCTTCATGGGTCTTTCTTAAACTTAAACCGCTTACGCTATTTTACTTTAAATTATTGAATAGTTTGTTTTAGTTGTTCAAGAATAGATGGGTTATCAAGGGTTGAAATATCAGAAGTGATCTCTTCTCCTTTGGCAAGGGAGCGTAAAAGTCTTCGCATGATTTTACCTGAGCGTGTCTTGGGCAGATTGTCTCCAAATCGGATGTCATCAGGCTTAGCAATCGGGCCTATCTCTTTAGCTACCCAGTCCCTTAATTGACTTACAATTGCTTTAGCTTCATCCCCTTCAGGTCTTTTACCTTTAAGTACGACATAAGCTACGATTGACTCACCTTTAATTTCATGGGGTTTTCCTACGACTGCAGCCTCTGCAACTAGCGGGTTTGAAACCAATGATGATTCGATTTCCATGGTACCTAAGCGGTGGCCTGAGACACTTAATACGTCATCGATACGCCCCATGATTGTAAAGTAGCCCGTTGACTTATCCCTGATAGCGCCATCACCAGCCAGATATACTTTTCCGCCTAATTCCTCAGGATAGTAGCTTTTTTTATAGCGTTCGGGGTCACCCCAAATGGTTCTAATCATAGAAGGCCAAGGCTTTTTAATAACCAATAATCCGCCGGTGCCCCAAGGGACTTCATTACCTGCTTCGTCAACGATGGCTGCATCTATACCAGGGAAAGGAAGTGTGCATGAGCCTGGAACTAATGGAGTAACTCCTGGTAAAGGCGTAATGACATGACCACCTGTTTCCGTTTGCCAAAATGTATCTACAATGGGGCAACGATGATGTCCAATTTTTTCGTAATACCACATCCATGCCTCAGGATTTATAGGTTCTCCTACAGAACCTAGAAGTCGAAGGCTAGATAAATCATAAGCGTCTGGATTAGATTCTTGGTTTAATTCAGATGCTTTTATCAGCGATCGAATTGCTGTAGGTGCAGTATAAAAAATACTGACATGATGCTTTTCAATCATTTGCCAAAACCGCCCTGCATGAGGGTAGGTCGGGATACCTTCATATATAAGTTGTGTCGCCCCCATTGCAAGCGGACCATATACGACATAGGTATGTCCTGTAATCCATCCTACATCAGCTGTGCACCAGTAAACATCATCATCTTTAATATCAAATGTCCATCTCATCGTATTCATCGCATGAAGAAGATAGCCTGCGGATGAATGTTGAACTCCTTTTGGAGTTCCTGTAGAGCCTGAGGTATAGAGCAGAAATAAAGGATGTTCAGCATTCACATAAACCGGATCACAATCAGTAGATTGGTTTTTAATTAAGTCATGCCACCAAGTTTCTTTAGATTTTAATGCGACCGTATCCTTCGATTTTTTAAGTATTACGGCATTAATAATAGACTCACAACCACCTAGATTAAGCGCCTCATCGACAGTAGCTTTTAGGGGTAATGTTTTACCACCTCGATATTGAATATCTGATGTGATAACAAGTTTTGCTTTAGCATCTTTAATACGTTCCTGGATACTTTTTGCGGAGAATCCTCCAAACACGACAGAATGAGTTAGCCCAATTCTTGAGCAAGCTAACATTGCCACAAGTGCTTCAATACCCATAGGTAAGTAAATGACAACTCTATCGCCGATATTTAAATTAAATGTTTTTAGGCCATTGGCAAACTGACAAACTTGTTCATATAGTTCTTTGTAAGTTACTTGAGATACTTCGCCATTATCAGCTTCAAAAATAATAGCAATTTTATTAGGTTGAGTATTTAGATGCTTATCAAGACAGTTATATGAGACGTTCAATTCACCATCTTCGAACCATTTATAGAACGGTGCATTCGAGTCATTTAATGTTTTAGTGAATGGTTTTTTCCATACAATTAACTCGCGAGCAAGATCAGCCCAGAATTTTTCATAATTTTCGTTTGCAGCAGCACAAAGTTTTTCGTACGCTGCCATACCAGATATATTGGCACGATCTATAAATGCTTGAGTGGGATGAAATATTCTATGTTCGTTTAGGACTGATTCGATACCCATACGCTTAACCTAAATCCAACTTAATAACTAAACCTAATTATTAGTAGTAATTTATTTTATGTAAAGCGAAAAAATACTCTTAAATTATTTTCATTATTTAACGCTTGTGAGCGGACCTTTATGTGTGGTAAAAGTCATCCATCACCATGATTAATATCTTTACATAATGAACTTAAGAGTTAGATTAAATCTTTTAATTACAGTTATTTTGTTGATCTTCTTTGTTTCGATGGGTTACACCATTATGAAGGGGTCAAAAGAATCTATTCAAGAAGGGGTTGAGTCAGCCAATCGGGTAACTATGCAGTTGCTAGATACGGTCATTATTAGCTCTTCTCAAAACCCAGAATGGGGATATACCCATGATGTGTTGAAGAAATTCCTAGAGGAATTAGGCCATGTGAGAAGTAGTGATATTTATTTATTTAATCTGCAAGGCGAACTTCTTTATAATTCCCCCCCCTCGAAATACCGTTCAGATGATCTGCCTCCACCAAAATGGTTTATAAATTCGCTAACACCCAAAGAAGAGATCAATACGAGAATGATACGATTTGGGAAACTGGTTGTTAAAACAAACCCGTCAGGGGCGATCAAAGAGTCCTGGTCAAAAATGCATCATTTATTTTGGATCGTTCTCATATTTTTCATATTGTTAAATATTGTTGTGAATTGGATGCTGGGTTTTTGGTTAAGACCCCTCGAACCCATGGTTGAAGCAATTAATAAGATGGGTGAAGGAGATTTCTCAGCAAGATTACCTAACTTTAATTTGCCTGAATTTGCATCTATAGCTGCAAACTTTAACCGAATGGGCGATTCACTCCAATCTAAAATTCGCGAAAATCAAAGGTTAGCGTTGATTGCTCAGCAAACTGCAGACGCTATTATTATTCATGACCTACAATCTAAAATATCCTTTTGGAATGCATCTGCTGAAAAAATATTTGGGTATTCCTCGAAAGAAATATTAGGCAAATCAGCTTACGTTCTTACATCCAAAGCTAACGAAAATGAATTAAGAAAAAATTTCGAATCAGCTCATAGAGGAAAAAATATTCACAATATAGAAACTCAGCGAGTTAAAAAAAATGGTGAAGTGGTAGATGTCGCCATATCGTTTTCTCCTCTTATAGATCCTATCAATAATGAAATCATTGGCGATATCTGTAGCATGAGAGATATTAGCGAGAAAAAAATTGCAGAGGAATCAAAACTTAAGCTTGAAGAAAACAGAAAGTTTACAAAGTTAATTCAAAGTCATATTGAGGATGAGAGAAGAAGTTTGGCGAGAGAGCTTCATGATGAATTAGGTCAGTATGTCTCAGCTATTAAGATTTTTGCATCAAATATTTCGAATAAAGCCAAAAAAGTATCACCTGAAATTGAAAAGAATGCTGATTCTGTGATTTCAGCCGCAAATCAAATTTATGATGGCATGCATAGCATTATTAGACAATTAAGACCGAGTTCGCTTGATAATTTAGGATTAGCAGAAACACTTAAAGATACTGTGCACACTTGGCAAAAGCAGTATCAGCATTTAAAAATTAAATTATTAATTAAAGGCAATATCGATCATTTAAATGAAACTTTAAATATTAATATTTATCGAATTATTCAAGAGGCTATGAATAATGTGCTTAAGCACGCCGACGCTAAAGAAGTTGACATCAATTTAGTGCTGACTAAAAAAGGTTATTTGGAATTAAATTTTAACGATGATGGAAAAGGTATGGATCTTAAAAAAGTGGATCAAACAAAAAACTTTGGTATTTTAGGAATGCAAGAACGCATTCAATCTTTGAATGGTACATTTGAATTAATTTCTAAAAAAAATCAGGGTACGCAGATTCTCATTTCTGTACCATTTAAAAAGGATAAAGATTGAGCCAAATTACAATATTACTCGTAGATGATCATGCTGTTGTGCGCATGGGTTTTAAGATGTTAATCGAGGCTGAAGAAGGTATTAAAGTTATTGGTGAAGCAGAAAGCGGAGAAATAGCAGTAAAGTTATTTCAAGAACTCAAACCTGATATTATTGTGATGGATATTACAATGCCAGGCATCGGCGGCCTTGAAGCTATTGATCGCATTATAGCGAAAGATAAAAATACTAAAATACTCGTTTTGTCTGCACATGAAGATTCGGTTCATCCTAAACGTGTTCTTAATGCAGGAGCAATGGGCTATTTGACAAAGCGAAGTGCTGCGGAAGAATTGATTAAAGCCATTAAATCTATTCATCAAGGTAAGCGATATCTGGAACCTAATATTGCTCAACAGATGGCCATTACGCAATTGTCAGGCGAAACCAATCCTGTTGAAATTCTCTCAGATCGAGAGTTTGAAGTGTTTATCGCTTTAGCTAAAGGTAAAAGTACAAACGACATTGCAGATACCTTATGTCTTAGCCCTAGAACAGTAGGAACTCACTTATATAATATCAAACAGAAATTAAATGCAAATAATTCAGCAGAGATAGCGTTAATAGCAATTCGCTGTGGCTTAATTGACCCTTGATTTTAAGCTAATGTTTGATGCGATAGCACCGCTTAAAATAATCATCAGAGCACCAATGATATCTTCCATTCTCATCGTTTCATTAAAATACATAAGACTGATGAGACTCGAAAAAACTATAGTTAAATAAGATAGAGCTCCTATTGTAAGAGTGTTACCAAGCCTATATGCCCTTGTCATAGCAATTTGAGCAATAGTTGCTGATAAGCCAAGGGGTATTAATATCCAAATATCATTCAATGTAAGTTTTTGGTGGTTAGTAAAACCAATCCATAAGCCGGAAGCAATTGTAGAGACGAGCGTAAAATAAAAAACAGTTCGCCAATCAGGCTCGTTTAGTTTGCCTAATTGTATGACGTGAATGTAAGCCAACGCTGCACCGATGCCTGATACTAAGCCTACTAAGCCTGCAAACCAACTTTGCCATTCTCCATGAGGATCTAAGATCAGAAGGGCGCCAATAAATCCAATAATGGTACATAGAAAAATAGATTTTTTTATTTTTTGGTGGGAAATAAAAGGTAGGAAAAATCCAAGAAAAATAGGTGATGTGTAATTTAGCGTCATGGCAGAACCTAAGTTGAGATGAGCTATCGCATAAAAGAAAAAAGCTAAAGACAAGAATCCTACGACGCCACGATCGATTTGTTTTCTAAGATGGGGCGTTTTGATTTCTTTTCGGCTAGCCACAATATAAATCAAAAGAAAGAGCAGGCTGATGAATGAGCGGTAAAACACAAGCTCTATGCTAGAAAAATGGGTAGCACCAAGTTTAACAAAGGAACCCATGAGCGAAAAAAAGAAGGTGGCTACGATGATCCATAACATCCCTTTTTTTTGATCTGTCATAGATGGTTAGTCATTTCTGTTTGATACCATTCATGAAAATGTTTTAAACCATCTTCTAATGGCTCATGATATGGCCCCATATCTTCTTGTTTATTTTTAAATAGCAATCGCCGTCCTTCGTGCATTTTTTCGCAAATAATTTTATCTTCAATAGCTGTTTCGTTATATGCAGCTTGTTGAGCCGCAATGTAATCTTGATCAAAAAGAATCGTTTCTTCAGGGTAATAAAATTCAATAATATTTCTGCAATGATCTACATCATCTGGAATCAGGTGAGAAACTACAATGACATTGGGATACCATTCAACCATAAAGAAAGGGTAGATCGTAAGCCAAATAGCTCCAAATGCAGGTTTTGCATCAACACTATTTGCATTGATTTTTGATTTCCATACATCATAAATCTCTGAACTTTGAGAATGATTTTTTTCTCTAAAAGGCACTTTTTGTATAGATGAAAAAGATTTAAATTCCCATGTTAAATTGTCGCAATCGACAATATTATTAAGGCCTGGATGAAATGCCCATACATGATAGTCCTCGAGATAAACTTCAATAAATGTTTTCCAATTGAAATCATAGTGATCAATTTTGATGCTATGTAATTTGTAATTGTCAAAATTTAGCAAGTTGCTTAATTGCTTAAATTCCATAGCATCTTTGATATTTATTGCTGATGGCTTATGTATTTGCTTAAAAATGAGATCGTGTATTTCTTCTGTTTGAAATGTTTCCAAATTTAAACAGGGATTCTCTTTAAAATAAGGGGCTCCCTCTAGCTTGCCATCTAAACCGTAAGTCCATCGATGGAGTGGACACACAATATGCGAAGTTGAGCCTTGATTTTCAAGCATAACCGCTTGCCTATGACGGCAAATATTACTCATCACATTTATTTTTCCATTATTATTCAATAAGATAGCAGACTTATCTAAAGCATCTAAAACTTGGTAGTTGCCGTGCTGAGGCACCATTAAACGATGCCCTAGATACTTCGGGTATTTAGAAAAAATAGTCTTTTTTTCTATCTCGAAAATATGAGGATCTATGTAGCTATGAACAGGTAGCTGACTGAAAATTTTAGCTTGGGAAGGAACTGACTTGAGTGTCAACATACGCGATTATTTACTATTGGGAAATGTTTTTTAAAATCTAGGGCAATTTTGCCTTAAATCGGTTTTTTTGCAAACTTAATTTACCTTTTAGGCCCGCTATCTTGCTTAAATCAGCTATTTGAGCTACTCTCAACCTTTGAATATTTACGCATTTTTTTAGAGGAGTTTTTAGATGAAAAATCCACTTGATTCAATCCTAGGAACAATCATTTCAGGCTTGGTTCTAACATTAGTACTTTACGTTTTTCTTAAAAACTTTATTTTGTAGGAGTTATAAATAATGGAATTTATACCTGGACTTGCTAGATGGCTTCACATTGTGGCTGGTATCACATGGATTGGTTTACTTTATTACTTTAATTTAGTGCAGATTCCTGCAATGAAAGATGCAGCAGCAGATGGTTCTGCAGCTGGCATTTCAAAACATGTAGCACCTAGAGCGCTATTATGGTTTAGATGGGCTGCTGTCGCGACCTGGTTAGCAGGTGCTGCACTCCTTCAAGAAGGCTTCATTAGCGCGTTTACCTTTCAAGCCGGATACGAAGGTATTGGTATTGGCGCTTGGTTAGGCACTATTATGTTATTTAATGTTTGGGTCTTGATTTGGCCAAACCAACAAAAGATTTTAGGTATGGTTCAAGCATCAGATGATGAAAAAGCTAAAGCACGCAGAGTTGCTTTTCTTGCATCAAGAACCAACTTAATGCTTTCACTCCCAATGCTTTTCTTTATGGCAAATGGATTGAGTCATCGCGCATTAATCGGTCTTTAATTTAATTTAAGCTGAAATAAACGGAGGCTTAAGCCTCCGTTTGTATTTATAAGTACGGAAAATTGTATGTCAAAAATGATGGATACCTATGCTAGACAGCCTGTGACCTTTGAAAAAGGTGAGGGTGTATGGTTGTGGGCTAAAGATGGTAAAAAGTATTTAGATGCTCTATCCGGTGTTGCTGTTAACGGACTAGGACATGCACATCCGAAATTAGTAAAGACCATTCAAGAGCAAGTATCAAAACTGATTCATGTGTCGAATGTTTATCACATTGCTGAACAAGAACAATTGGCTGAAAAGCTCACAGCTATTTCTCATATGGATAATGTATTTTTCTGTAATTCAGGATGTGAAGCCAATGAAGCAGCTATCAAATTAGCAAGGCTTTACGGACATCAAAATGGTATTGATACGCCAGAAATTATAGTGATGGAAAAAGCATTTCATGGACGAACTATGGCAACCTTATCCGCAACGGGTAACCGAAAAACACAAGCTGGTTTTGAGCCACTCGTAGGTGGATTTATTCGAGTAGCTTTTGATGATTTAGAAGCTATTCAGCAGATTGCTTCAAGAAAAAATAATGTAGTTGCAATTCTTGTGGAGCCAATTCAGGGCGAAGGTGGCATTAACATTCCAAATAATATTCAAAATTATCTCAAAGGTTTAAGAGAAATCTGTGACCAGCATAATTGGTTGTTAATGTTAGATGAAGTGCAATGCGGTATCGGCAGAACTGGAAAATGGTTTGCACATCAACATACTTCTATTAAGCCTGATGTTATGACTCTAGCCAAAGGATTGGGCTCAGGTGTTCCTATTGGCGCTTGTCTTGCGAAAGGGAAAGCAAGTCATGTCTTTACGCCAGGTAAGCATGGCTCAACATTTGGAGGCAATCCACTTGCGACTGCTGCAGGTTATGCAACGCTTAAAATTATTGAAGAGGATAAACTTTGTAGTCATGCATCGAAAATGGGCGCATTGATTAATGAGGCATTTACAAAAGAACTAAAAGAATGTCCTCAGGTTAAAGCAGTTCGTAATTTAGGTCTCATGGTCGGCATAGAATTAGATCAGCCATGCGGCGAATTAACAAAGTTAGCTTTAGATGAAGGTCTGCTTATTAACGTGACAGCAGATAAAGTAATTCGTCTTTTACCGCCTCTCATAATCAAAGAAGAAGAAGCGTTGGAATTGGTAGAAAGATTGTCTAAAGTGATTAAAAATTTTTTAGCAAAGTAACGTAAGTAGAATTGAATTTATGAAAACAAAACATTTTTTAAGATTTAATGATCTCAAGCGAGATGAGTTTGAATATATTTTCGCAAGAGCAAGTTGGATTAAAAAACAATTTAAAGAGTACAAACAATACTGGCCTCTTGCTGATAGAACTCTAGTCATGATTTTTGAAAAGGCTAGCACAAGAACACGACTGTCTTTTGAGGCGGGCATTCAGCAATTAGGCGGCTCAGCGATTTATTTAAATACAAGAGACTCACAGTTAGGCAGAGGCGAGCCGGTAGAGGATGCAGGCCAAGTGATTTCGCGTATGTGCGATCTTGTAATGATCCGAACATTCGAGCAGGACATTATCGACCGATTTGCACAAAACTCTAGAGTACCTGT
>CAIWQV010000086.1 GCA_903914945.1 uncultured Methylophilaceae bacterium | reverse complement strand
GGCTTGGTAGAGGAAAATATACTTTCTGCCATTGAGGCGCTTAAAAAAGATGATATCGATTTAGCAAATCAAGTCATTAAAATCGACGATGCCGTCAATAAGCTTGAAATGGAAATTGATGAAGCCGCTTCTCGGATTATTGCAAAAAGGCAGCCTGCGGCAGGCGATCTTCGTATGATCATCATGATTCTTAAATCGATTACCGATCTAGAACGTATCGGCGACGAAGCAACGAAAATTGCTCGCACAGCGATTCGTGTAAATGAAAACCCTAATATTAAGAAAATCAAAATTGGTGAAATTAAGCTGATGGTCGAAGCGGTTCACTCTATGCTTAAGACAGTATTGGATTCATTCGCACGACTCGATATTAGTAAAACCGTTGAGATCGCAAAAAAAGATGAAGCGGTAGACGATCAGTATCGCGCAACCATTAGAGAGCTTCTTACCTATATGCTTGAAGATTCAAAAGCGATTACAGTTTCTTTAGAGTTACTTGTTGTTGTAAAAGCGCTCGAGCGTATTGGTGACCATTGCAAAAATATTTCTGAGCACATTGTGTACGCTGTTAAAGGTGCCGACATCAGACACTCATCAATCAAAGAAATTAAAAAGACGATTGGCGATTAATTCATTGGTAAAAATAAAAAAACACTTCCTAGGAAGTGTTTTTTTACGCCTTCATTTTTTAATTAGCTTTTGGGTGGCACATATCCGGATGCATTGTCTGCACCATCGCCAAAAAAATAAGCCTCCGTTTGTTCGGTTAAATATTTACGTGCAGCTGGGTCCACAAAACTTAATCTGTTTTCATTCACTAACATCGTTTGGTGTTTAAGCCAGCCTGCCCATGCCTCTTTAGATACATTCTCAAAAATACGTTTACCTAAGGGTCCTGGGTAAGGCGGAAAATCTAAGCCATCTAATTCTTTGTCTAATTTCACACATTTCACTGTTCTTGCCATAACTAAATATCCTTTGCATTGCAATCAATAAATTTATAAATCGTTAAGTTTTAGTATAGCAAAGATGTGCTACGATGTTTTCAAGTTGTTAGGTGATGTCTTCTTAAGGCTTATCTTCATTTAAGAAAACATTGAAACTGGGAAATAGGTGAGTTTTTTAACGATTCCTATACTGCCCCCGCAACGGTAAGTAAGCGTGGATTCATACACACATGCCACTGAATTTATTTCGGGAAGGCCATGAATCAAATCTTACGAGTCCGGAGACCGGCCTAGTAACTCACACAGAAATACTACGGGGAGTGGTATTGGATTTGTGAGTTTTTTTCACATCTAATTTTCTCCTAAAGTATTTCTATTCATTAATCTCATGCGGGGTTGCATGATTATTTAGAAATTCTATGAAAAAAATTATTCTATCGAGTCTATTAATGACTCAGCTCTTTACAGCAAATGTTTTCGCGGATACTGATCTTAAAACTACTGACGTATTCGTCACAGCAACGCGAACGCCAATCCCAAAAAATAATGTCATTGCAGATACAACAACAATAAGTGAAGAAGAAATTCAACGAGCTGGCTCTTCTTCCCTGGTTGATCTTCTTCAAAGACAACCTGGAATCGAAATTTCTAACACTGGTGGCCCTGGTCAGATATCTAGTATTTTTTTAAGGGGAACTAGCTCTGGTCATGTTGTAGTCTTAATTGATGGATTAAGAATCGATTCCATTACATCTGGTTTAAATGCATTTTCAAATATCCCAATTTCACAGATAAAAAAAATTGAAATTGTAAGAGGTTCTGCTTCAAGCATTTATGGTGCTGATGCAATAGGCGGTGTCATTCAAATATTTACCAAGGAAGGCAATGCCGGCTTTCATCCTTACATCAATATAGGCTTCGGTCAATACAATACAAAATCTATTCAAACTGGCATTAGCGCAGGAAATGAAAATACAACTTATTCAATTAATATTGGCGGAAATGAAACAACTGGATTTTCTTCTTATAAAACAAATGACCCAAATCTAAACGATAGAGATGGATTTAAAAATGTAAGTGTGTCAGCTTCTTTGTTACATAAATTTAACGATGACCATCAAATAAATTTTCAATTATTTAATAGTAACAGCCACAATCATTATGATTTAAAAAATGATCCTGAGTTGGGAACAAATTGGCAGAATTTCAATTTTAAGAATCAAATGGTGCAAGAGGCTTATAGTATTTCTTTAAAAAATAAGATTTTGGAAATTTGGTCTTCAACTTTCAGGATAGGGAGAGGGGTTGATAAAAGTATTCAATTTCAAAAAAGGAGTGATGCAATCTATGATTCATCGCCTCCTTATAGTTATATAAGTGGTGGATTGTATTACGCTTCGAAAGATAAAAATATTACTAATCAAGATCAGCTCTCTTGGCAAAATGACTTTAAA
The DNA here is from genome assembly GCA_903914945.1 of uncultured Methylophilaceae bacterium. GTDB lineage: Bacteria > Pseudomonadota > Gammaproteobacteria > Burkholderiales > Methylophilaceae > Methylopumilus. The sequence goes on along the minus strand of CAIWQV010000086.1, from coordinate 349 downwards.
TTACCTGTAGGAAATTTGACACTTCTTTACGACCAACTCGATCAAAGATTGGATTCGGACACGGCATACAATAAAACCAAGCGAAATAATAAAGGCTATATGCTTGGCTATCTAGTTAATAATAAGTCACATGATTTTCAATTAAATTATCGTGTAGATAACAACAGCACTTATAAAACCTCGAGAACTGGAAGTTTAGGCTATAGCTATCATATTAATGAAGAATGGAAATCCTCAGTTACCTTAGGAAAAGCGTTTAAAGCTCCTAGTTTTGATTTTTTATACTATCCATATAGCTACGGATTTTATTCAAATCCAAATTTAAAGCCAGAAGAATCTAAAAATTTCG
>CAIWQV010000085.1 GCA_903914945.1 uncultured Methylophilaceae bacterium | reverse complement strand
CAGAAATTTGTATTAAATCATGAAGGGCGTTTATTTATCGAATTAACAAGAAGACCACAAATTAAAACAACATCGATTGTGCATATAAAACCTCAGTCTATTAATTTATTCATGCCACAAGGCGAGGAAGCGATGTCATGGCATGCTTTTATGAACGAAATTCAAATGTTTCTTTTTGATCATCCTATTAATCATGAACGCTCAAAAAGAGGCGAGCTGTCGGCTAATAGTATTTGGTTTTCAGGGGGTGGATTATTACCCCAGGGGATTCTTAATCCCTATGCAGCTATATTTTCTAATGCTGTATTCTTAAAGAAATTGATATCACTTGATACACATATTTCGCTTCAGCCATTAGATCTCTTGAATCAAGCAAGTTTTAATCAAGACACGTTAATTGCAATTGAAAATACCGAAGACATTGATCGGATTTTAGGGCTTATATGGAATAATTTTAAAAAAAGAAAAATAAAGACACTGAATATCTATATAAGCTATCAAGATCAGTTACTGCATATTGATAATCAATTTATGCAGATACTTAAATTATGGAAAAAAACTAATACAGTAAAAAAATATTTCAATGTTCATTAAATCAAAAAAAGTTGACCATGCAGCCTTAGATGCATTGATAAGTTCAGGACTCAATCCTCACTTAGCAAGGTTCTATTCAGCGCGAGGTATTAAGCATATTGATGACGCAACAGTTTCTATTGAAAAAATTATTCCACCAGAAGCTTTGACAAACAATACCCTCATGGCATCAATCTTAGCTGATGCCATCATGCAAAAACATAGAATTTTAATTATTGGAGATTACGATACTGATGGGGCAACTTCAACGGCTGTAGGGGTAAGGGCTCTTAAAATGATGGGCGCTGATGTAGATTATTTAGTGCCTAATCGATTTGAATTTGGTTATGGGCTAACGCCTGAAATTGTTGATTTAGCAAAAGAAAAAAATCCTCAAATTATTATTACAGTGGATAACGGCATCGCTAGCGTTGAGGGCGTCGATCGAGCAAATCTTTATGGTATTGATGTCTTGGTAACTGATCACCATTTACCCGGGGACGAATTACCTCGCGCTAAATGTATTGTGAATCCAAATCAACACGGATGTGATTTTCCAAGTAAATATCTATGTGGCGTAGGCGTAATTTTTTATGTGATGTTAGCGTTAAGAGCAGAGCTTAGAAAACGAGAATACTTTAAAGATCAGCCAGAACCGAATCTTATGCAGTTGATCGATCTTGTTGCTTTAGGCACGGTTGCAGACTTAGTACCTTTAGATCGTAATAATCGCATTTTAGTTGAATATGGTATTCGTAAAATTAGGTCGGGCCAAGCTAATCCTGGTATTCGTGCATTGATGGCATTAACTAAAAAAAATCCATTACAGTTTCATACATCTGATTTAGCTTTTAGTATTGCGCCAAGACTTAATGCAGCAGGGCGACTTGATGACATGACGTTAGGCATTCAATGTCTCTTGTCAGAAAATTATGAGGATGCGCGTTTTATTGCATCATCGCTTGAAGCTTTAAATCTTAAAAGAAGATCGATTGAATCTGAAATGAAAGATGGCGCTTCTATTCAGTTACATGATGTCAATTGTGATGCGCAATTTAGTATTGCGCTTTATGACCCTTCTTGGCATCAGGGTGTGATTGGCATTATTGCATCTCGTATAAAAGATAAATACCATCGGCCTGCTATTGTTTTTGCAAAGTCTGATGAAGGCATTCTAAAAGGATCGGGCAGATCAATTCAATCTCTTCATTTAAGGGATGCGCTTGATCTTATTTCAAAAAAAGATCCCAATATTCTTATTACATTTGGCGGTCATGCAATGGCAGCTGGACTGACGATCAGGGAAAAAGATTTTGATCGCTTTGTTGCTCTATTTGAGGAAACTGTTCAGGGATTAATTACTTCAGATGATCTTGAGTTGACGATTGAAGTCGATGATGCACTTAATTTTTCAGCAGTGACCTATGAGGATATTGAGCTTATTAATTCACAAGTATGGGGACAAGGCTTTCCACTACCCATTTTTGAAGGTGAATTTGAAGTTGTAGAACAAAAAATCCTTGCAGACAAACATTTAAAGTTAAATCTTCTGTTACAAAATAAGGTATTTGAAGCCATTTATTTTAATCATAGCGAGCATCTTCCGCGCAAGATAAAAGCTATCTATCAGGTTGATTCTAATGAGTTTAATGGCAATAAAAAAATTCAGATTCAGCTAAGGATGCTATCTTAAAAGAGGGTAAAGCTTAATTGCCCATCTTGTCTCAACAAAGTAAAATTCAACAAACTAATGAAGAGAGTGTCATGAGACGTAAAATCGTTGTAGGTAATTGGAAAATGAATGGTTCTTTGGCTTCTAATGAAGCACTTCTTAAAGCCTTGGTAGAAAAGATACCTCAAAAGATCTCTGCAGACATAGTCATATGCGCTCCATACCCATACTTATTTCAGACTCAGTCTTATTTAAAAAACTCTTCTATTCGTTGGGGCGCTCAGAATGTTGCTAAATTCGAATCAGGCGCTTTTACGGGCGAAGTGAGTGTATCTATGCTAAAAGAATTTGGAGTAAGTTACGTAATTATTGGTCATTCCGAGCGAAGCACAGCTTATTGTGAATCCGATGAAAATATTGCCACTAAACTTATGATGGTTAAACAAGCGGGCATGACACCTATTTTGTGCGTAGGTGAAACCTTAATTGAGAGGGAAGCCGGCATTATGGAAAAAGTAGTGTCCAAGCAGCTGGATACTATAGTTGAAATGTATGGCGAAGACATCTTTGATGAAACTGTCATTGCTTATGAGCCTGTATGGGCAATAGGCAGCGATATGGCAGCCTCTCCAGAGCAAGCCCAGGCGATGCATCAGTTTATTCGTGAGAAATTATCCTCGAATGCTAAGGTTGGAAAGGGCCTCAAAATCATCTATGGAGGGAGCGTAAACCCTCAAAATGCGTTACAATTATTCTCTATGCCAGACGTAGACGGCGGACTCGTAGGACGAGCTTCTTTAAATGCGAGTGATTTCCAGTCAATATGTCATTCGGCCGAAATATAAATCAAAGAAAATAGGATTATGGAAAATTTAGTAACAATTATTCATGTGATTGCATGCTTAGCTGTCATTGGCTTGGTGCTGATGCAACATGGCAAAGGTGCTGATATGGGCGCTGCTTTTGGAAGCGGTTCGTCAGGAAGTTTATTTGGCGTAAGTGGCTCATCTAATTTTTTAAGCAGAACAACAGCAATATTTGTTTTAGTCTTTTTTCTGACCAGCATTTCCCTGGCATTTATAGCAGGTCAAAAATCAGGTAGCGGAAGTGTGGTGAAAGCAACTGAGGCATCATCAGAAGTGCAAAAACCTTCTGAAACTAAAAGCGGTGAAGCTCAGTCGAATTCATCAAGTGGTGCTCAGAATATCCCAAAATAGAGACTGTTAAATCTATAAAGCCGTCGTGGTGGAATTGGTAGACACGCTATCTTGAGGGGGTAGTGACGAAAGTCGTGAGAGTTCGAGTCTCTCCGACGGCACCAAATAAGAAAATCAGGCAGTATTTTTTTAAGGAATCGTTGTGCTGGAAAATTATTTTCCAATTTTATTGTTCATATGTGTAGGACTTGCGGTTGGTGCAGGGCCATTACTAATCGGCAGCATTCTCTCCCCCAATAAACCTGATAGCGAAAAAAATTCTCCATACGAATGTGGTTTTGAAGCATTTGAAGATGCGCGTATGAAATTCGATGTCCGATATTATCTTGTCGCTATTCTCTTTATCTTATTCGATCTTGAAATTACATTTCTTTTCCCTTGGGCAGTTGTGATTCAAAAAATTGGTATGTTTGGATTTATTGCCATGATGATTTTTCTGGCCATTTTGGTGGTTGGATTTATTTATGAATGGATGAAAGGCGCCCTTGACTGGGAATAATCTATGAGTATTGAAGGCGTCATGGAAAAAGGATTTGTTACCACAAATCTAGACACCCTTATTAATTACACTCGCACAGGCTCGTTATGGCCTATGACTTTTGGATTAGCTTGTTGTGCCGTTGAAATGATGCATGCTGGCGCAGCGCGATATGACTTAGATCGATTTGGTATTGTATTTAGACCAAGCCCAAGACAATCAGACGTCATGATTGTAGCAGGCACATTAGTGAATAAAATGGCGCCTGCATTAAGAAAAGTTTACGATCAAATGGCAGAGCCACGTTGGGTCATTTCGATGGGCTCTTGCGCAAATGGTGGTGGTTACTATCATTACTCTTATTCAGTCGTTCGTGGTTGCGATCGTATTGTTCCAGTTGATGTTTATGTTCCAGGTTGCCCACCCACAGCTGAAGCTCTCATGTTTGGAATTATCCAACTGCAAAATAAAATTAAACGTACCAATACGATTGCGCGTTAATTTATGAGCTCAGTCGAAACACTACTTAAAGAAATAAAATCAGTTTTTGATAAAGAATTAAGCTTCACATCTATAGAGCATAATGAACTTACAATCGAAGTAAAGATCGACAATCTTTTATCTACTTTCAAAACATTAAAAGAGCACAAGACATTTCAATTTCAGCAATTGATTGATCTATGTGGTATTGACTATAAAGATTATGGCGAAGGCACCTGGACGAAACCTCGTTTCGCTGTGGTTTATCATTTTTTATCAATCGAACATAATCATCGTATTCGCGTAAAAACTTTTTCCAAGGAAGAAGACTTTCCCTTATTCCCATCAGTCATAGATTTATGGCCAGTTGCTAATTGGTATGAAAGGGAAGCATTTGATTTATTTGGTTTCATGTTTACTGATCACCCGGATCTTAGACGCATACTCACTGATTATGGATTTGTAGGTTATCCATTCCGAAAAGATTTTCCGATGATTGGTAAAGTTGAAGTGCGTTATGACGACGCACAAAAACGCGTAATTTATCAACCTGTTTCAATCGAAGAAAGAAATAACGTGCCGCGCATCATTCGTGAAGAAGGTTTCCACAATGGCTGAGATTAGAAACTATACGATGAATTTTGGGCCGCAGCACCCTGCAGCACATGGTGTTTTGAGATTGGTATTAGAGTTAGATGGTGAAGTGATACAGCGCGCAGATCCTCATATTGGACTCCTTCATCGTGGTACAGAGAAGTTGGCTGAAAACAGAACTTATTTGCAAACCGTTCCTTATATGGATCGTTTAGATTATGTATCTATGATGGCAAATGAACATGCTTATGTTTTAGCTATTGAAAAATTACTTAATATCGATGTACCAATTCGCGCACAATATATTCGTGTCATGTTTGATGAAATTACGCGCATCTTAAATCATCTATTATGGCTTGGTGCACATGCACTTGATGTCGGCGCTATGACGGTATTTTTATATGCTTTCCGAGAAAGAGAAGATCTCTTCGATTGTTATGAAGCAGCATCAGGTGCAAGAATGCATGCAGCTTACTATCGCCCTGGTGGCGTTTATCGTGATCTCCCTGATCGCATGCCTCAATATGAATCTACGCTAAAAAACAAAAAAGAATTAGATGGTTTAAATCAAAATCGTAATGGCTCACTTTTAGATTTTATTGAAGACTTTGCAAATCGTTTTCCAACGTATGTAGATGAATATGAGACTTTATTAACAGATAACCGTATATGGAAACAACGAACGGTTGGTATTGGCGTCGTTGATCCTGATCGCGCAATAGCGCTTGGTATGACCGGTCCCATGTTAAGAGGATCTGGCATTGCATGGGATTTAAGAAAAAAACAACCTTACGAAGTATATGACAAGCTTGATTTTGATATTCCTGTAGGCGTGAATGGCGATTGTTACGATCGATATCTTGTCCGTATCGAAGAGTTTAGACAATCTAATCGCATTATTAAGCAATGTATAGAATGGCTAAGAAAAAATCCAGGCCCTGTAATTAGCGATAACCATAAAGTAGCACCTCCAAATCGAGCTGCCATGAAAGAAGACATGGAAGCCATGATCCATCACTTTAAATTATTTACAGAAGGCTTCCATATTCCAGCAGGCGAAGCTTATGCGGCAGTTGAACATCCTAAGGGTGAGTTTGGTATTTATTTGGTTTCAGATGGCGCGAATAAACCTTACCGTTTAAAAATTCGTGCCGCAGGTTTTCCACATTTAGCAGCGCTAGACGAAATGACACGTGGCCATATGATTTCTGACTTAGTTGCCATCATTGGCACACAAGATATTGTATTTGGTGAGATTGATCGGTAGAAAATGATGCATGCAGATGACATTAAATTAATTAATAAAGAATTAAAGAAATTTCCTGACAATCAAAAGCAATCTGCAGTGATTGCAGCATTGCGAATAGTTCAGACGAGACATGGATGGCTTTCTCACAAACATATTTCAGATGTAGCAAATTACCTTGGTATGCCAGAAATTGCAGCTATGGAAGTTGCAACGTTTTATAACATGTTCAATTTGGAATCAAAAGGTAAATATCAGATTACTGTATGTACAAATATTTCATGCATGCTAAGAAATTCAGCTGAGATTGTGAATCATTTAGAAAAAAAATTAGGAATTGGTTTTGGTGAAGTTACTAAAGATAAAAAATTCTCTCTCAAAGAAGGTGAGTGTATGGGTGCATGTGGTGGTGCGCCTTTATGTTTAGTAAATAATCATACAATGCATGAGCATTTAACTATTGAAAAAATTGACAAGCTCATAGCGGGCCTTAAATAAATGGTAAAGCAAATCGATATTATTAAACCATCTAAAATTTTTCCAAACCAAGACCTGGTTTGCTTAAGAACTATGGTGCATGAAAATCCTGGTTCAATTGATACATATTTGAAAATGGGTGGTTACGAACAGCTTAAAAAAATTATCAAAATGAAGGTTAAGCCAGAAGCTATTTTGGCTGAATTAAAAATTTCAGGATTAAGAGGTCGTGGTGGAGCAGGTTTTCCTACTTCAATCAAATGGTCTTTTATGTCTCGCGATTACGATGGCATTAAATATCTTGTTTGTAATTCCGATGAAGGAGAGCCGGGCACATTTAAGGATCGAGATATCTTAAGATATAACCCACACCAACTTATTGAGGGTATGGCAATAGCAGCGTATGTCATGGGAACGCGTGTAGGGTATAACTATATTCATGGAGAAATTTGGTACGAATATGAGCTTTTTGAAAAAGCGCTCGACGAAGCAAAGGCTCACGGCTTCCTTGGCGAGAATATTTTAGGATCAGACTTTAGTTTTGATTTGTATGCAGTCCATGGTTATGGTGCTTATATTTGCGGAGAAGAAACAGCGCTTATTGAATCCATTGAAGGTAAAAAAGGCCAGCCACGCTATAAACCTCCATTCCCTGCAACTTATGGTATTTATGGCAAGCCCACTAATGTAAATAATACAGAAACATTTACATCTGTTCCTTGGATTTTGGAACATGGCGGACAAGCATTTCAAGATTTAGGTGTCGAAAATTCCGGCGGCGTGAAATTATTTTCTGTATCAGGCCATGTTGAAAAGCCTGGTAATTATGAAATTAAAATGGGCACACCATTTAATGAATTATTAAATATGGCAGGAGGCATTTGGCATCGAAGAAAATTAAAAGCAGTTATTCCTGGCGGCCCCTCTACAGCGGTTTTACCTGCAGCATTAATTGAAAATGCAACGATGGATTACGATGGACTACAAAAAGCAGGCTCAAGCTTAGGCGCTGGCTCTGTAATTATCATGGATGATTCTACTTGCATGGTGAGCGCACTCAAGCGTCTTTCTTATTTCTTTTATGAAGAATCCTGTGGCCAATGCACACCATGTCGCGAAGGGACAGGTTGGGTTTATCGTGTAATTAAAAGAATTGTAGATGGGAAGGGCACCATGGAAGATCTAGATCTTTTAACAGATGTAAGTAAAAAGATTTCTGGAAGAACGATATGTGCATTAGGTGACGCTGCTGCAACCCCTGTTCTAAGTTTCATTAAACACTTTAGACCTGAGTTTGAGTATTTTATTCAACATGGCCATTCAATGGTTAAGACCAAATGAAAATAACAATTGAAATAGATGGTAAGAAAATTGAAGTAGAAAAAAATACGACAATTATTGCTGCTGCCGATAAAGCAGGCATTCCAATACCCCGTTTTTGTTATCACAAAAAACTATCGATTGCTGCAAATTGCCGCATGTGTTTGGTTGATGTTGAAAAATTTAATAATCCAAAACCGGCTTGCGCAACATTAGTTGCTGATGGTATGAAAGTTTCAACACAATCTAAAATGGCCATAGAGGCTCAGCAAAGTGTGATGGAATTTTTACTTATCAACCATCCACTTGATTGCCCGATTTGTGATCAAGGCGGTGAATGCGAACTTCAAGATACTGCGGTTGCATTTGGAAGTGGGCAAACGCGATATAAAGAAGAAAAACGAGTCGTATTTAATAAAAATATTGGCCCTTTAATTTCTACAGATATGACGCGATGTATTCAGTGCACGCGCTGCGTAAGATTTTTGCAAGAAGTAGGCGGTATGATGGAGCTTGGAATGGTTGGTCGTGGCGAACATTCCGAAATTACGGCTTATGTAGATCGCTCGATTCAATCAGAGCTCTCTGGAAATATCATTGATTTATGCCCTGTCGGGGCCCTTACAAGCAAACCATTTAGATATAAAGCTCGAACATGGGAGCTTATTAGAAGACCCACTTTAGCGCACCATGACAGTTTAGGCTCACCGCTGGAGGCGCATATTAAACAAAACAAAGTTATTAGGATGCTTCCTCGCGAAGATGAATCTATTAATGAATGTTGGATTTCTGATAGAGATCGTTTTTCATACGAAGGTTTAAATAGCGAAGATCGTTTACAAGT
>CAIWQV010000084.1 GCA_903914945.1 uncultured Methylophilaceae bacterium | reverse complement strand
CACTTACTAATTCATAAGCCTCTTTTTTAAACGGTAGCGTGACGTTAGCCCCATTTAATTTTTTTGTGATGAGTGTTTGCACTGTTTGTTTAAATTGATCGAGCGGCGATAACACTGCTTCATAATCGATAAGAAGTCCTACTTCTTTTGCAAATGCAGCATGTATTTGAGGGGATAAGCTGTGGTGAATCGGATTCCCAATCACAGCAAAATGTTTTTTATGTTCAGTCATGGTGCGTTACACATCGATTTGATTAAGGTTTTGAGTATAAGTGTTTTTGAAAAATCTGCCATCCACGTGTTTTATGCACTTAATAAGTGCATAAAACTTATATATGCATTTTTATGGTGCATTTTTTTTTATTTTCCTTTTAAAAGTCGAACAATAACAGAGTCTTACAACATTATTCGATTGGCACAATTTATGCTTACTATTAATATGTTGAAATGCATTAATGAACAACAGTTGAATCACAATTGACGCTTTTAGGAGAATGAAATGGCAATCGCTGATGTAATGAAAAAGATTAAAGATAACAACGTTAAATTCGTGGACTTTAGATTCACGGATACACGAGGCAAAGAACAGCACGTCAGTGTGCCTATCTCAGCTTTTGATGAAAGTAAATTTAAACAAGGTCACGCATTCGATGGTTCATCGATTGCAGGTTGGAAAGGCATTCAAGCATCTGACATGTTGCTGATACCGGATCCAGACACCGCTAACATCGATCCCTTTATGGAAGAGCCGACACTTATATTGACATGTGATGTCGTAGACCCAACGGATGGCAAGGGTTACGAGCGTTGCCCACGAAGCTTAGCGCGTCGTGCAGAGGCTTATTTAAAATCAACAGGTATAGGTGATACAGCATACTTTGGCCCAGAACCAGAATTCTTTATTTTTGATTCCATCACTTGGTCTCAAGGTATGGAAGGATGTCACGTTAAAATTAATTCAGAAGAAGGTGCATGGGACTCGGGAACTCAACACGAAGGCGGCAATACTGGCCACCGTCCAGGGGTTAAGGGCGGTTACTTCCCAGTACCTCCAGTCGATTCACTTCAGGATGTCCGTTCAGCGATGTCAATCACATTAGAAGCGATGGGTGTGCCTGTTGAAGTGCATCACCATGAAGTGGCAACTGCGGGTCAATGTGAAATCGGTACTAAATTTAGTACGCTCACACAACGCGCGGATTGGACACAACTTCTTAAATACGTGGTGTTAAACACGGCTCATAACTACGGCAAAACAGCGACATTCATGCCAAAACCGATCGTAGGTGATAACGGTTCAGGTATGCATGTGCATCAATCCATTTGGAAAGATGGTAAGAACTTATTTGCAGGTTCAGGTTATGCAGGCTTAAGTGAGCTCGCATTGTTCTACATTGGTGGTGTGATTAAACACGCACGTGCACTTAATGCGATTACTAATCCAGGAACGAACTCATATAAACGTTTAGTGCCAGGCTTTGAAGCGCCGGTGAAATTAGCTTACTCGGCTAAGAACCGTTCAGCATCCATTCGTATTCCATTCGTAGAAGGTGATAAAGCACGTCGTATCGAAGCGCGCTTCCCAGATCCTATAGCGAACCCATACCTTGCATTCAGTGCATTGATGATGGCAGGTTTAGATGGCATACAAAATAAGATTCACCCAGGCGAGCCAGCGACAAAAGACTTGTATCATTTAACACCTGAAGAAGATGCGAAAGTACCTACTGTATGTTCATCGCTCGAACAAGCGCTTGAGTATTTAGATAAAGATCGCGAATTCTTAACACGCGGTGGTGTATTTACTGATGACTGGATCAATAGTTATATCGATCTTAAGATGGAAGAAGTCACTAAGATGCGTATGACACCGCATCCAATCGAATTCGGTATGTATTACAGCTGCTAATTCGTTAAAAGTGTTTAAAAAGACGGCTTTTATAGCCGTCTTTTTTTATGCCTTTGATTTAGTAAATTGAATGATGCACTAAAATAGTGCATAAATGATGTATTTTCCTTACAATAGCTAGAAAGATCCTGAAGAATAGGCCTTAAAGCTCTATCTCAAAGCTGGTCTGAGTTTTGCTTACTATATAAATGACAATGGAAAAACTCATGAAAAAAATCACTATGCCATCCTTAACCCCAGAACTTAAGGGGATAGAGCATTTAGCGAGCGCAGTATTATTGTGCGATGTGGAAGGTCACATTTTATATATGAATCCATCCGCTGAGATTTTGTTTGGATTAAGCGCTAAACACATTTATAAGATGACACTAGATGACGCTTTTCCTCATTCAGATATTTTAAAGCTAGCCATCAGCCAGGCTTTAAATAGTGACACCCCTTATCGGGAGCATGAATTTTTAATTACCACTTTAAAACATCAATCTTTTTCTGTGACTTGCACGATCACGCCGATTCAAAGTCAATCCATTCGATACATTCTTGAGTTTCAACAAATGGATCAACAATTAAGAATTGCAAAAGAAGAGCGCATGTTGATTCAACAACAAGCCAACTCAGAATTGATTCGTAATCTTGCGCACGAAATTAGAAATCCATTAGGTGGTTTAAGAGGTGCCGCACAGCTTCTAGAACATGAGTTACCCGACTTATCTTTAAAAGAATATACCCAAGTCATTATTAAAGAAGCAGATCGCTTGCAGTCTCTGATGGATCGATTGTTGATCCCCCATCAGAAACCAAAATATGAACCCACTAACATTCATGAAGTATTGGAGCGTGTTCGAAGTTTATTGTTAGCGGAATCACCTGATGAAATAAAAATTCAACGTGATTACGATACAAGTTTGCCTGACATTATTGGCGATCGTGAAAAGTTGATACAAGCAGTTCTTAATATTGCACGTAATGCAGTGCAAGCCATGCATGAAAAAAAACAACATGGCCTCATTATTTTTAAAACAAGAGCTGAACGACAAATCATACTTGCCAAGAAACGTTATCGTGTCGGGATTAAGTTAGACATTATAGATAACGGGCCTGGAATCCCTGCGGGTATTCGAGACAAAATATTTTATCCACTGGTATCTGGGCGCGAAGGCGGATCGGGTCTTGGATTGTCATTAGCGCAAACTTATGTCAGCCAACATCAAGGCATGATTG
>CAIWQV010000083.1 GCA_903914945.1 uncultured Methylophilaceae bacterium | reverse complement strand
GGCATCGTGCAACAATCGTTGAACATCGGTGAGATAGCTCTGTAAGGTTGCCATGTTTTATTCATAGTTTAAACTGCTTCAATGTACTTTTCCATTTCTCGCCTTGAACCAATGCCTGATTGAGCAAGAAGCTTATGTAAGCGCTGACTTTTAGATGAGCTGGGTTTACTTTCTTTTATGGATTCTTGATCTTGTGAACGCATAGTGTAATTAAGTCATTAAGACTTAAACTTAGACATTCAAAGGAATTTCGTTTTGAAGGAAGCTTTCGATATCAGGAAGCTCAGATAAAGATCTTAAATTAAAATCATTTAAAAAATGTTTTGTAGTGGCATACAAGGAAGGTCTTCCAGGAACGTCTTTTTGACCAATGACATCAATCCAATCTCTCTCTTGAAGCTGTCTAATCGCATTAGGATTAAGTGCTACCCCTCTAATTTCTTCAATGTCGCCACGAGTCACTGGCTGTCTGTAAGCCACAATGGCTAAGACTTCCATGACGGCACGGCTATATTTAGCAACTTTTTCTGGACTTAATCTCATGAGATAACTTGAATATTCATCTTTTGCTTTAAAGCGATAGCCAGACGCTACTAGCACTAACTCCATAGTGCGCTCTTGCCATTCTGTTTTAAGTTCATCTAATAGCATTCTTAATGTCGATCGCTCAATTTTTTCTGGGAATAATTTTTGTAAATCATCCAAAGATAAAGGGTTCGCACTCGTTAGTAATGCGACTTCTAAAATTTGTTTAATTTTTGATATGTTATTTAAATCTGTCATGGCTTAATTAATCTGTAATTTAATATAGATAGGGGAAAAACTTTCTTGCTGTGTAATTTTAATCAGTCTTTCTCTTGCTAATTCTAATATAGCTAAGAAGCATACAACTAATTTTTGAATTCTATCTTCAGTCACATTAAATAATGAGGAAAATTCAATAAACTCTTCTTCTTGAAGTTTTCTTAAAATAATTGTCATATGCTCTCTTACAGAGAGTTCATTTCGCATCACTTTATGCGCTTCAAAATGTTTTGCACGATTTAGAATATTTTTCCATGCCGAAAATATTTCATCAATGGATACATCTGGATAAGTAATTTCTGTAATTTTTTCAAAATATGCATTGGCAACATATAAATCAACGCCAACTTGCGGCATCTGAGTAAGTTTTTCAGAGGCTATTTTAATGAGCTCATACTCCATTAATTTTCTAACTAGTTCAGCGCGAGGATCTTGTTCTGAATCTACTTCAGCTATTTTCTTAGGAAGTAACATTCTTGATTTAATTTCAATTAATACTGCTGACATTAATAAGTAATCTGCAGCAAGCTCAAGCTTAATCTCTTTCATCTTATCTACATATTCCATGTACTGAATAGTAAGGTCAGCCATGGGAATATCAAGAATATCTAAGTTATGTTTTCTTATGAGGTATAAAAGAAGATCGAGCGGCCCTTCAAATGCCTCTAAATAAATTTCGAGCGCATCAGGTGGAATGTAGAGATCCTGAGGTAATACCTCAATATTCTCTCCATGAATTTTTCCAATCGTTGCTATTTGAACTTCTTGATTCATTAGTAATTTAACCCCATAGCTTCCCTAACTTCTCGCATCGTTTCTCTTGCTAATTTCCTTGCTTTTTCACAACCTTCGGCCACAATATTTTTAACTAAATCGGGATCGTCGATGTAATGTGATGCTCTTTCTTGAATAGGCTTAAGCTCTTTATTAATAGCATCAATCACTGGCTGTTTACATTCAATACAGCCTATTTTAGCTTCTTTACAGCCTGTTTCTACCCAAGCTTTAACTTCTTCATTTGAATAAACTTGATGTAATTGCCATACAGGGCAATGGTCCGGATTTCCCGGGTCATTTCTTCTGACCCTTGCAGGGTCAGTTGGCATTGTTTTAATTTTTTTCTCAACAGATTCAGGAGACTCTCTTAAGGCAATTGTATTGTTATAGGATTTAGACATTTTTTGGCCGTCTAGCCCAATCATTTTTGATGCGGGCGCTAATTTATATTCAGGCTCAACTAAAATCATTTTGCCGCCACCTTCTAAAAAACCCAATAACCTTTCTTTGTCACCTAAACTTAATCCTTGATGCTCTTCAATTAAAACACGCGCCGAGTCTAGAGCTTCTTCATCGCCATTTTCTTGGTAGGCTGTTTTCATTTCTATATAAAGACCACTTTTTTTAGAGCCTAATTTTTTTATAGCCTCTTCTGCTTTTTCAACAAAGCCAGCTTCTTTTCCATAAAGATGATTAAAGCGTCTCGCAATTTCACGTGTAAATTCAATGTGAGGAATTTGATCTTCACCTACAGGCACTTGTGTTGCTTTGTAAATTAAAATATCTGCACTTTGCAACAATGGATATCCCAGAAATCCATAGGTAGATAAATCTTTAGAAGATAGTTTTTCTTGTTGATCTTTATAGGTCGGCACTCTTTCTAACCATCCTAAAGGCGTGATCATTGAAAGCAATGTATGAAGTTCAGCATGCTCGGGCACTTTGGATTGAATAAAAATAGTCGCCGTCGCTGGATCAACGCCAGCTGCTAGCCAATCCACAACCATTTCCCAAACATTCTCTTCAATAATCTCAGGGGAATCATAATGTGTCGTGAGTGCGTGCCAATCCGCTACAAAGAATAAACATTCGAATTCATGTTGAAGATTGATCCAATTTTTCAAGACTCCATTGTAGTGACCCAAATGAAGATTGCCTGTAGGCCGCATACCAGAGATGACGCGTTCAATAGCCATAACTTATACCTTAACTCCTAAGCAAATATCCATAGAATTAGACTTTGGCTAATTTGGATAAGTGGAAAAATAATTAAATCAAGTATGTGAGTCATCAATAAGACAATAAGAATTAAAAAACCATATCGCTCAATTTGAGCATACTTATATGCCAAATGATTAGGTAACAAACTCACTGCAATTCTTCCCCCGTCTAAAGGAGGTAATGGAATTAAATTTAATACCATGAGTGACAAGTTGATACTAATTCCAGCAATGCCCATTTGCTGAACAAACATGGACATGGATTCTGGAAAATAAGCACTTCGGCCAAATAAAATTGTCCAGAAGATCGCCATGATTAAATTCGAAAAAGGCCCAGCTGCCGCTACCCAAAGCATATCTTTTTTAGGGTGGCGCAAATTCATAAAATTCACAGGTACGGGTTTAGCCCATCCAAATAAAACGCCTCCCAATAACACAGTTAATGCTGGGAGAATAATGGTGCCAATGGGATCAATATGTCTGAGAGGGTTAAGACTAATTCTATTTTGATTGTAAGCAGTCAAATCGCCAAAATGCTTTGCAGCATAGCCGTGCGCTGCTTCATGAACCGTAATCGCAAAGATAATAGGAATCGCGTAAACGGTAACTTTTTGTATAGCTGTTAATTCCATATATAGAATGTCATTCTATTTGAATATTCTTGTTTTCATTCAAGAAATATGTGTTTTTAAGAAAAAATTTAGTTTAGTAAGGCATTGACTTCATTCCAATTTTTCCATATCGGAACGCATGTTTCGGGTAGTTTTGGTAAAGACCCCATCTCTCTATAAGAAATCCCTGGTCCATGATAGTCAGAGCCTATAGATGCCAAGAACTCAAACTCTGCTGCAATACGAGCAAATTTTAAAGATTGCTCGGTTGTATGGCTGCCTGAAATGACTTCAATGCCTTCGCCACCTAATTCTTTAAATTCATTCAAAAATGCTAAAAGATTATTTTTGCCCAAATCATATCGCGCGGGATGAGCAATCGCTGCGATGCCACCACTCTGACGAATCCATGAGAGTGCACTTTCTAAATTAGTCCATGTATGCTCGACAAAGCCTGGCTTACCTTTAACAAGGTAATTTTTAAATACCGTTTTTACATCTTTTGCATGCCCTGCTTCAACTAAAAATCTTGCAAAATGTGTACGGCCTAAGATGCCTGATTTTGCATATTTCAATGCGCCTTCTAAGCTTCCCTTAATACCTACACCATCAAGAGACGCAGCCATTTGTTTTGCTCTTTCAAAGCGCCCTTCCCTAATTGATGCCAGACCCTCTAGCAAGGTTTTATTTCGAGAGTCTACATTTAATCCCACGATATGAATCGTGCTTTTTTTCCATGTCACTGAAATTTCAACACCATGAATTAAATGCATGCCTAATAATTTCGACTCCGAATCGGCCTCTTTGAGACCGTCTACATCATCATGGTCTGTCAGAGAAAGCACTTTGATGCCACGACTAAATGCATGCTGAACGAGTGCGCTTGGGCTTAATAAACCATCAGATATAGTAGAATGTGAGTGAAGATCAATCATGAATGTTAGTGCTTCAGTAAATAACATCATAGTATCAGATAGTCTTTACCAAAGATAATTAACAAAGCCTTGGAGTAATTTTAAAAAATGAAATTTTTATTCGATCTCTTTCCTGTCATTCTATTTTTTATTGCATATAAATTCTCGGATATTTATACAGCGACTTTAGTTGTGATTGGTGCGACATTTTTCCAAGTCATTTATAGCAAGCTCGTTCATAAACGAGTGGATAAATTACTTATATTTAATGCAGTATTGATTAGCATTTTAGGTGGTACAACTTTATGGCTGCATGATGCCAATTTTATTAAATGGAAGCCCAGTATTTTGTATTGGTTGTTATCAGGAGCATTACTTTTTTTTCAATTTTTCAAGAAAAAAAATCTCGTTAAAAATCTTATGGGCCAACAAATTAAATTAAATGATAAAACATGGAATCAAATCAACATGACTTCTGCTTTATTTTTTGCAGGCTTAGGCGCGCTTAATCTTTATGTCGCATTTAATTTTTCAGAGAGTACATGGGTGAATTTTAAATTATTTGGCATTTCAGGTTTGATCATGTGTTATGCGATTTTTATCGGCGTTTTAGCGTCCAGATCTAATCATAAATAATATGTTTTACGCCATCATCGCTCAAGACAGTCCGGATAGCTTACAAAAAAGAATAGCGCATAGGCCGCAGCATTTAGCCCGTATTCAAGCATTACAAAATTTAGGGAAATTGCTCCTTGCAGGTCCATTCCCAGCGATTGATGCCATTGATCCGGGTCAAGATGGCTTTACCGGCAGTCTTATTGTGGCTGAATTTGAATCTCTTCACGATGCTATTCACTGGGCGCACCAAGATCCTTTTTATACTGCAGGCGTTTACGCCTCTGTTGAAGTTAAACCTTTTAGAAAAACGCTTCCTTAAATCTGATGCTTCAAGATCTTATAAAAGAAAGACTTACATTTTTAGAGCCAACTCATTTGAGCATTAAAGACTTAAGTGATCTTCATAAAGGCCACGCAGGAAATACGGGTGGCGGACATTTTGATTTGGAAATTACAAGTTCGCATTTTTTAGGAAAATCAACGATAATGAGACATCGCATCATATACGAAGCGCTTAAAGATTTAATTCCTCAAAAAATTCATGCACTAAGTATCAAAGCTGATTTGCCTTAGGAACCACTTTTCTTAATAATTAATAACCAAGGACTCTTATGTTTTCTTTTATCAAAGCCTTTATTTTTGTTTCAATTATCCAGCTTGGAAGCTTAGCTCAAGCAGCCGATTTAAATATTACTGTCAATGGAAAACCTATCAAAAAGAATTTGTATGAATTCGTAGTTAAAGATCTCACGAGCCGCGGTCAAAAAATGGATGACAATCTTAATAGTATGATTGTGAATCGTATGATTGCGATGGAGCTTATTAATCAAGAAGCGGAAAGAACAGGGCTTAATAAAGATGCCAACTACCTTTTAAAAGAAGAATTGGCGCGCAAAGAAATGTTGTACAACACATTCTTACAAAATTATGTCCAAAAAAATCCTATCTCTGAAGCTGATATTAAAAATGCTTATGAACAATATAAAAAAGATTTAGGTACTCAGGAATTTAATGCGAAACATATTCTTGTGGCAAATGAGCAAGAGGCTAAAGATATCATTGCTGAACTCAATAAAGGTGGCAACTTTACTAAAATTGCTAAAGACAAATCTAAAGATCCTGGTTCAAAAGATAAAGGGGGTGACTTAGGTTGGTTTCCGGCAAGTACGATGGTCAAACCATTTGCTGAAGCGCTAACTGCTCTTAAAAAAGGCGGCATTTCATCAGCGCCTGTTCAAACTCAATTTGGTTGGCATGTGATTAAATTAGAAGATACGAGACCGCTTCAAGCGCCAGAATTTGACAAAGTCAAAGACGGTTTAGCTAAAACACTTCAACAAAAACAACTCGACAAGCTTGTATTAGATCTCAAAGCAAAAGCTAAAATCGTAGATAATCGCAAATAAAGAGATCCCTCTGAAGATGTGACTTAAAGCCTGCGCTATGCAGGCTTTTTTGTATATAATAATAAGAATCATTATCATTTAGATATTTATGACCACCTTATTAGAATTATCAGAAGGCCAAACAGGTATTATCCATAAGCTCAATATGGATCGCTTACTTATCCAGAGGCTCAGCGCTATGGGTCTTCGTCGCGGTAAAAAAATCACTGTGCTTAGAAAGGCGCAATTTAAAGGCCCTTTTCATATTATGATTGATACCACTGAACTTATGATTAGAGAGCATGAGGCCTCATTAATTAAAATTACGCCCCATCCCTTATGAAACGTATTGCTCTCTTAGGTATGCCCAATACTGGAAAGTCGACGCTTTTTAATCGGCTAAGTGGTTCATCTACCCGTGTGGGTAATTGGCCAGGCATCACTGTAGACCTCCATGCAGTTAAAACATTATTGGGCGGTCATATGGTGGAATTAGTTGATCTGCCTGGTATTTACGATCTTCAAGGCTTGTCTGAAGATGAAAAAATTGTTCAAAGCTTTATCAATAAGCATCGAATTGATTTAGCTATTGTCGTTTTATGCAGCGCCCAAATTGAACGACAACTGTCTTTGTTGCTACAACTTCAAAAGCTTCATATTCCCTGTGTATTAGCTCTCAATATGCATGATGAAGCCAAAAAGATGGGTATTGCGATTAATGAGAAGTTATTAGCAAAGATGCTCAAAATGCCTGCAGTTAAAATGAGCGCTAAGTATGGTGAAGGCATGCCTGAACTTTTAAAAGTCTGTGCAGAATTAATCAATCAAAAAATTACGACGCCTGTCAAAAAAATTAAACCTCTTAAGACGTCTGATCAAGTATCCAACGAAAAAACGATTCAGCATTTAATTAAAGCAAGTGTTAAATATCCAATTCAATTGAACGATAAAAATACTAAAAAATTAGACGCACTTTTTTTAGACCCTTACTGGGGCTTACCTATTTTCTTTGTTATTGTGTTCTCTATTTTTCAGTTTATCTTTACGCTAGGAAAACCTATTCAAGACTTGATGACCCAATTCTTTAATTATTTTAGAGTGGATTTTCTTGAGCCTTTGTTTATTAATCATCATGGTATTTTTCAAAGTCTACTTTTAGATGGCCTTTATCTGGGCGTCACCACCGTGGCGGCTTTTGTGCCCATTATTATTCTTTTCTTTTTGATTATGAGTGTTGTTGAAGATAGCGGATATTTTTCGAGAGCAGCATTCATGATGGATGCTTTCATGGAAAAAATAGGCTTGGATGGCAGAGGTTTTGTCATGATGCTCATGGGTTTTGGTTGTAATGTACCAGCCCTCATGGGCACTAAAATTATGCGGACAAAAGAGCTTCGTCTTTTAACTATGTTTGTGATTCCATTCTCATTATGCTCAGCAAGACTTCAAGTATTTTTATTTATTATTACAGCACTTTTTAGCGCTAAATATGGCCCACTTGTTCTTTTCTGTCTTTATCTATTAAGTTTTTTTACTATTTTTATTTCAGCTTTAATCTTTAAGCATCAGTTTAAAAATAAAGAACCGATCATTATTGAATTGCCACCTTACCGCTTTCCTACAATGAATCACATCATCAAAAGAAGCATGCTTGAAATTAAACATTTTCTAACGCGCGCTACCAAATTTATTATTATTGGTGTTTTGCTTGTATGGGCACTGACGCATTTCCCGGCAGATGTGCCTATTGCCAGCGAATTAAGTTATTCGGGTCAGCTGGGCAAATGGTTATCCCCTATTTTTCATCCTATAGGCATCAATGAGCAATTGGTGATCGCTTTAATTTTTGGATTCATTGCTAAAGAAATTGTGATTGGTGCCTTAGCTGTAATCTATGGCGTTGAAGGAACAGCGCTAGCACATCATCTTTATACCAATGTAAGCCAAATCCAAGCGATCAGTTTTATGATTTTTACCCTCATTTACACGCCTTGCCTTTCAACAATCGCAACACTCAAAAATGAATCCAAAAACCTTTCGTTTGTGATTTATTCAGTCTCCTGGGCGCTTCTTCTTGCCTGGGTCTTTAGCTTTATCTTCTATCAAACCTCACTCTACTTTTCCACTTAATTTAATCAAAATTAACGAGGTTTAAAAAAATAGCTTCTGTTAAAATCATAGGCTTAAAGTAACGTCTTAAAAACTACCCAAAACATGCAAAGCCAAGAAATTATTCATATTGCTGGCGGTCCAGCTTATTCAAAGTTTAGAAAAGAAAAACTGCTTGAAAAACTTCAGACGGTTAATCCTCAAATCAAAGATATTCATTCTGAATATCTGCATATTGTGTGGTGTGAGAAAAAAATTGCAGCCTCAGAAAAAGATACCTTAGAAAAAATTCTTCACTATGGTCCAAAAGCGCAGGTATTAGATTTCAAAGATAACTCTATTATCACCATCCCTAGACCAGGCACGATATCCCCATGGGCTTCACGAGCCACAGATATTGCAAACCACTGTGGACTTTATGACATCAAGCGCATTGAGAGAGCTGTTGCGGTTTATATTGAATTAAAGAATGGGGCCTTATTATCAGAAGATCAAAAGAAAGTGCTTGCTCTATATCTCCATGATCGCATGACAGAAGTTTCTATCTTTAATCTTGATGATGCAAAAGCGCTTTTTTCTCACTTAGCTCCTAAGCCTATTCAATATGCTGAGATGCTTGAGCATGGTAAAAAAGTCCTAAATGATTTTAATAAAAATCTTGGGCTAGCTTTATCGGAAGATGAGATTGATTACTTATTTAACTACTTTACGTCTATTAAAAGAAATCCTACAGATGTAGAGCTCATGATGTTTGCGCAAGCAAATTCCGAGCACTGTCGCCATAAAATATTTAATGCGGACTGGATTGTGGATGGAGAGAAACAATCTAAATCACTTTTTGGCATGATTAAGAATACGCATCAGTTACATCCTGGGAATACCGTTGTGGCTTACTCCGATAATTCTTCTATTGTAGAAGGCGCTAAGATCAATCGATTTTATCCCAATCAAAATGGTGTTTATGACAATCATGAAGAATTAACTCACTTTATTATGAAAGTGGAAACACATAATCACCCCACAGCGATCTCTCCTTTTTCGGGCGCTGCGACTGGCGCAGGCGGAGAAATTCGAGATGAAGGGGCTACCGGAAGAGGCTCTAAACCCAAAGCTGGTCTCACAGGTTTCTCGGTTTCTAATTTACGTATCCCAGAATTTATTCAACCTTGGGAGAAAAACGATTACGGCTCACCTTCTCGAATATCTTCAGCACTTCAAATTATGATTGATGGTCCGATTGGCGGTGCTTCTTATAACAACGAATTCGGTAGGCCCAATATTGCAGGTTACTTTAGAACCTTAGAAATTGAACATGATGATGAAGTTAAAGGTTTTCATAAGCCTATTATGTTGGCAGGTGGTATTGGAAGTATTAATGATATTCATACAAAAAAACATGCGATTCCTGCAGGCGCTCTGCTCATACAAATAGGGGGTCCTGCCATGCTAATTGGCTTAGGTGGTGGAGCTGCATCAAGTATGGGTACTGGATTTAATGCAGAAAATTTAGATTTTGATTCGGTGCAACGGGGTAATCCAGAATTACAAAGGAGAGCTCAGGAAGTAATCGATCGATGCTGGCAATTAGGTAAAGATAATCCAATTTTAAGTATCCATGACGTAGGCGCGGGTGGTTTATCTAACGCATTTCCCGAACTGGTCAATGATGGCGGCGTTGGCGCGACATTCCAATTACGTTCGATTAATAATGAAGAGCCCAGCATGTCCCCTCGAGAGCTTTGGTGCAATGAAGCTCAGGAACGATATGTATTAGCCATTGAAGAAAAAGATCTTGATCTATTTAAGTTGCTTTGCGAGCGAGAAAGATGTCCATTTGCTATCGTAGGTATTGCAAAGAATACTAAAGAACTTATTGTTGAAGACAGTCTTCTTAAAAAAGATGCTGTTCATATGGATTTGTCTATTCTCTTGGGTAAGCCGCCTAAGATGACGCGCGATGTAATAAGAAAACAAAAAAAACTTAAGGTTTTTGCGACAGAAGACATTGATATTAAAGAAGCTGCATATAGAATTTTAAGATACCCAGCAGTTGCAAATAAGATGTTTCTCATTCATATCGGCGATCGATCTGTGACAGGATTGATTTCAAGAGATCAACTTGTGGGTCCATGGCAGTTGCCTGTGGCTGATGTTGCAGTGACGTTATCATCTTTCGATAGTTTATTAGGTGAAGCATTTGCTATCGGTGAAAAAACTCCTATTGCGATGATAGATGCTAAAGCCTCTGTAAGAATGGCATTGGGCGAAGCAATTACAAATTTATCTGCTGCATCGATTCATCATTTAGAAGATGTGAAATTATCAGCTAATTGGATGGCCTCTGCCGGTCATGCAGGAGAAGATGCTGCTTTATTCGATGCAGTTGAAGAAATAGGTATGCATCTTTGTCCCGATCTAGGTATTTCTATTCCTGTAGGTAAAGATTCAATGTCTATGAAAACTTCATGGCTAGATCAATCACAAGAAAAAACAGTAGTATCACCAGTTTCTCTTATTGTCAGCGCCTTTGCCCCAGTCTTTGATGCTAGAAAAACATTAACACCAGCGCTCGACAGGAATCTTAAAGATAGTGGCCTTATTTACATCGATTTAGGTTTTGGTAAAAATCGATTAGGTGCCTCATGTTTCAATTTAGTCTTTAATCAGGTGGGTGATATCGTACCGACTCTTGACGATACCAAAATACTCAAAGCATTCTTCGAGATGATTCAAACACTAAAAAATGAAGATGTCATCGTGGCCTATCATGATCGTTCCGATGGCGGACTCTTTACAACATTAACTGAAATGGCTTTTGCAGGTCGATGCGGTTTAGATATTGACCTAAGCAAATGCGGACATGACATTAAAGCTATTTTATTTAATGAAGAGTTAGGTGCTGTCATACAAGTTAAAAAAGAACATATTGCAGATGTGCTTACAAGAATGAATAGTGCTTTAAAAGATCATGTCTTCTTGATTGGTTCAATCAATTCGCAGCAGACCATTCATATTCAACATGAAAATAAAACCGTCTTTAAAGACATCCGAACTAATTTGCAAAATGCTTGGAGCGAAACATCTTACAAGATGCAAGCTATGAGAGACAATCCTGAATGTGCACTTGAAGAGTTTTCACTCATTTCAGACGATCTTGATCCAGGTATAAGCCCTCAATTTAATTTTGAAATCCCACAAACTTTCGCAATTAAAAAAACGAAACCAAAAATAGCAATTTTAAGAGAGCAAGGCGTAAACGGTCACGTTGAAATGGCATCTGCATTTTCAAGAGCAGGTTTTGAAGCACACGATGTTCATATGTCAGACATTATCCAAGACCGGAAATCATTAAATGATTTTTCAGCGCTCGTGGCCTGCGGCGGCTTTTCATATGGAGATGTATTGGGTGCAGGCGAAGGCTGGGCAAAATCAATTCTATTTAATAGAAAAACGCGTGATGCTTTTGAAGCATTTTTTTCAAGACCAGATACCATCGCATTAGGTATTTGTAATGGCTGTCAAATGATGAGTAATCTTAAAGAAATTATTCCTGGGTCGTCCTTATGGCCGCATTTTGTTAAAAATAAATCTGAACAATTTGAAGCTAGATTTGTATCGGTCGAAATCCTTCCATCCAATTCGGTATTCTTTACTGGAATGCATGGCGCCATACTTCCTATCGTAGTTGCACACGGCGAGGGGTATACTGAATACGAGGACTCCAAGCAACTAAATGATGTTTTAAATCATCAACTTGCAACATTGCGCTATGTTGATAATTATCATAAGGGAACTTCTGCTTATCCTATGAATCCAAATGGCTCTCCTCAAGGAATGACTGGATTTACTTCTGATAATGGACGTTTTTCAATTATGATGCCTCATCCCGAGAGGGTTTTTAGAACGGTACAAAATTCTTGGCATCCTGAAACATGGGATGAATTGGCACCATGGTATAAAATGTTTGCAAATGCTTATCAATTTTTTAACTAAATGAAAGAATTACGAAAAATGACGAAATTTTTAAAAACAACACTCACTCTAATTTTACTTACTTTTTCAATGCAACTTTTTGCTTTAACAGATGCAGAGGAAATTGAATTCGCAGGCGCTGTCAATGAAGGTAAATTACCTATTGTAAAAAAATATATTGAAGGTAAAAAAGTAGACATCAATGCAACTTACTTTGCATGGAGCCCGTTTCTTATGGCGGCTGCTAAAGGACAGTTCCAAACTGTTAAATACTTAGCTGAACACGGTGCTGATATTAATTACACTCACCCACTTACGAAAATGAATGCATTTCATCATGCTGCTTTTGATGGCAGAACCGACATAGTTAAATATCTTGCTTCTAAAGGCGCTGATATCAATAAAAAAATGAAGGGTGGCGTTTCCATTATTCGCATTGTAAAAGAAAAAGGCGATAAAAAAATGGTAGATTTACTTCTTTCTTTAGGTGTCAGTGAAGAAGGCTGCGAAGATAAATGTCTTTAAGCCTATAAGACCTTTAATTAAATTATGAAAAATTTACGTGTTTTTTTAGTTCTATTATCAGCGCTGATCAGCATAACTTTAAATGCTCATGAATCACTTAATGTGATATCAGGACTTGTAAGTCCTGAATCAGTGGCTCAAGACGCTAAGGGAGACATTTATGTGTCTGAGATTGGTGAATTCAATAAAGATGGCGATGGGAAAATTACACGTATTTCAATAGATGGCAAACTTTCAACATTCGCAAGTGGTATGGACGATCCTAAAGGCTTAACCTTTATTGGAAAATCTTTATATGTCACAGATAAGAATCGAGTATTGAAAGTTGAATCTGATGGCAAATGGACTGTGTTTGGAAGCACTATGGCATTTCCACAAACACCTGTTTTTCTAAATGATATTACTTCAGATGATGCAGGCAATTTATATGTGAGCGATAGTGGCAATCTTAAATCAGGTGGCGCCATTTTTAAAATTGCTCAGAACAAAAAAATTACTTTAGTGCTTGATGAAAATACTCCTGAAATTTTGGCGCCTAATGGTCTTTGGATTATTAAAAACGATCTGTATGAAGTAGATTTTTCAAGTGGCATTTTATACAAAATTAATTTAAAAAATAAATCGATTTCTAAAATTGCTGAAGGATTTGGTGGTGGAGACGGCTTAATTAGGTCTGGAAATAACTTCTTTGTCAGTGATTGGAAAAACGGAAAAATTTTTAAGGTGCAAGGTAGTAATGTGAGCTTATACAAAGACGGCTTTACAGCTGCTGCTGATATAGCCTTAACTTTCGATAGAAAATCTATTATGACGCCAGATATGAAAGCTGGCTCTATCACCTTCGTTCCTATTCATTAATTTAGTGATGGAATTAAGAGCGCACTGTCTAAAAGCTCTTGCTGCAACTGATTTAAATAAAAAATTAAATCAAGTCAAAGTTATATTTGAATCTTTTAAGTCACATCAGATGACGATTGATTCGAAAGCGGATATACAACATAACTACCATTTACCAGGTGCACCCTTAACCCCTCAGATTGTCCCTCCGCGGCTTGTTGAAAAAAGATCATCTTCTACTGAACATGGAAAATTAATATTTGTTCATGCGTTAGCCCATATTGAATTTAGTGCAATTAATTTAGCGCTTGATATTATCTGGCGATTTAAAGATCTTCCAGATCAGTTTTATAACGACTGGCTTCAAATCGCTTATGAAGAGCATTTGCATTTTAATTTACTGAATGATTATCTTAAAAAATTTGATTTAATTTATGGTAGTTTCAATGCACATAATAGCCTTTGGGAAATGGCTGAGAGAACTCGTCATGACCTCATTCATCGTTTAGCGCTCATTCCAAGAACTATGGAAGCAAGAGGTCTTGATGTAACACCTCCTATTATCGAAAAATTTAAGCAGCAAAAAGATGATGAGATTGCAGCCATTCTACAAATCATCTATGAAGAAGAGATCCGTCATGTATCGATCGGTAATATTTGGTATCGCTGGGCATGTGAAGCTCAAAAGCTAGACCCACATGAAACATATAAAGATTTATTAAAGACTTACGATATTGAATTGAATTATGAAAAATTAAATAAAGAAGCACGCTATAAGGCAGGTTTTTTAAAAGAAGAACTTATTTAAATCTTAAAAAGATTTAATACACCTTTAAAGTCTGAATGATTTAATTTAAACCGTGCATTTTCTTGCACAATGGGCTTGGCATGATAAGCAATACTATAATGCGCCTCAGCTAACATCTTTAAATCATTTGCTCCATCACCAATCGCGATTGTTTTTGAT
Source organism: uncultured Methylophilaceae bacterium (assembly GCA_903914945.1). Taxonomy (GTDB): domain Bacteria; phylum Pseudomonadota; class Gammaproteobacteria; order Burkholderiales; family Methylophilaceae; genus Methylopumilus. Next base: position 11,626 of record CAIWQV010000083.1, on the reverse strand, counting down.
TTGTCGATATTGAGCTTCGCTTGAAAATCCCTCACTGTTTGAGCCTTTATCTCATCATTGACGACTCGACCTAACACTTTACCAGTCAATTTTTTATTTGTTATTTCAAGTTGATTAGATATTGCAACATCAATGCCTAATGCATCCTTAACATAATCTGCAAAGTAATCAAAACCGCCTGAAACCAATACAGTTGTAATATTATTTTTTTGGCAAGCGTCAATCCAAGCTTTTGTACCGGGATTAAACTTTAATCTTTCTTTTACCACTTTGAAAAGCATTGCCTCATCTAAACCTTCCAATAAAGAAACTCGTTTAATGAGGCTTTGCGAAAAATCAATTTCACCCATCATTGCGCTTTTGGTAATTCGGGCCACATCTTCTTTTTTACCGCACATGTCGGCAATTTCATCAATACATTCAATCGATATGAGTGTGGAATCCATATCCATCACGCATAAACTGAATTCATCCAAAGAGATGAATTTATCGAAAATTGCAAAATCTATCTGCTTTATATTTAATTGGTTTTTCAAGCTGTCCGATATAGGCTCATGAAGATCATAGATAGCGACGTTATCGCTGATAATCTCTGGCTCAGAGGATAATATTCCAGAAACTTCTAGCAAATAACTTTTGAGCTCAAGTGTGGATTGGAGTAATAATTTCATAGTAGTAAAGCAATGCTCTAAGCCTAAAAAATAATAATTCTAACATTGCCACGAAAATATAATTCTTAACTAGCATGTTTATCTAAATTCATAGAAAATAATGCTTATTTAGCTCCTTATTTAACATGAATCTCCACGAATATCAGGCCAAACAGTTAGTCGCAAAATACGGGATTGCTATTCCAAAGGGCCTTGCAATTAAGTCTATTGATGAGCTGGATCAATCTATAGAGCAACTTAATACACTTTCTTATGTCATTAAAGCCCAAATTCACGCGGGTGGTAGAGGGAAAGCGGGTGGCGTTAAAATTGTAAGCTCCAAAAAAGAAGCTATAGATGTTGTGAATTCACTTCTTCATAAAAAACTTGTTACTTACCAAAATAAGCCAGATGGTCAGCTTGTTAACACCCTTCTTATTGAAGAAACTTGTGACATTGAAAAAGAAATATATTTCTCTATTTTAGTAGATAGGCAATCTGAGAAAATTGTTGTGGTTGCTTCCTCAGCTGGGGGTATGGAAATTGAAGAGATTTCTAAAAATAACCCTGAAAAGATTATCAAAGAAACATGCAGTCCTATTAATGGCCTCATGGATTTCCAATCTAGAAATATAGCTTTTGCATTAAAGCTGCCTAATGAAATTATTAATGACTTTGTGAAGTTTGCTAAAAATGCTTTCAAGGCTTTTATTGAGAACAATCTATCATTATTAGAAATTAATCCCTTGGTTGTCACTTCTGATAAAAAAATTATTGCTCTAGATTGCAAAATTACTGTGGATGATAATGCCCTCTATAAGCAAAAAACATTATCTGAGCTTCGTGATTGGTCACAAAATGACTCTAAAGAAGCTGAAGCTTTTAATGCTGGACTTAATTACATTGCTCTCAATGGAAATATTGGCTGCATGGTGAATGGCGCTGGTCTTGCCATGGCAACTATGGACCTTATTAAACTATACGGCGGAGAGCCTGCAAACTTTTTAGATGTAGGTGGAGGTGCAACCGCTGAAACAGTAGCTAAAGCTTTTAAAATTATTCTTGATGATAAAAATGTTCAAGTAGTCTTAATTAACATCTTTGGCGGTATTATGCGCTGCGATATCATCGCAGAAGGCATTATTGCTGCAGTCAAGGAAGTCGGTATAAAAATTCCTATTGTTGTAAGGCTCGAAGGAACGAATGTTGATCTGGGTAAAAAATTATTACAAACAAGTGGGTTGAATATTATGGCTGCAAATACGCTTACAGAAGCAGCCACTATTGCAACTAGCTTAATTAAGAAATAAATATGTCTATTCTTATCAATAAATCTATAAAAGTTATTTGCCAGGGCTTTACTGGGAAACAAGGCACATTTCACTCAGAACAAGCGCTCGCTTATGGCACAAAATTAGTAGGTGGTGTTACACCTGGCAAAGGTGGCACATCACATCTTAATTTACCTGTATTTAATACGGTAAGAGATGCTATTAAAACAACAGGGGCTAATGCATCTGTGATCTATGTTCCACCCGCTTATGCTGCTGACTCGATTATCGAAGCATCAGAAGAAGGTATTGAAATTATTGTTTGTATAACAGAAGGTATTCCTATACAAGATATGATTAATGTCAAAGCAGCGATTCGGGCTAATCAATCTAAACTCATTGGGCCTAATTGTCCTGGCGTGATTACGCCTGGAGAATGTAAGATTGGCATCATGCCTGGCAGCATTCATTTGCCTGGATCTATTGGTATCATTTCAAAATCAGGCACTCTAACTTATGAAGCAGTTCAGCAAACAACGATGCTTGGTCTAGGGCAAAGTACATGTGTAGGTATTGGTGGAGACCCCATCAAAGGACTTAATTTTATTGAATGCTTACAAATGTTTGAGGAAGATAAAAATACCAAAGGCATTATTTTAGTTGGTGAAATTGGTGGCTCAGATGAAGAAATAGCTGCTGAATATATTAAACATCACATTAAAAAACCTATTGCAGGCTATATCGCTGGCATTACAGCGCCCGAAGGAAAAAGAATGGGCCATGCAGGTGCTATTATTTCTCAAGGATCTGGTCTTGCAATAGATAAAATCAAAGCGTTAGAAAAATCTGGTGTAAGCATGTCTAAATCGCCTGCAGATATGGGGCTCACTATGCAAGCATTATTAAAAAAATAAAAATTGTATAAAAAAACTCTTTTCATCTTCTTTCTAATTGCTTCTTTATTTGGCTCCATTACAAATGCTGAAGAGTCCGTGAATTATCTTTTAACGGCGGCTTCAAAGGGTGATCTTGAAACAGTGAATGCTATTCTAGAAAGTGGCGGTAATCCAAACACTAAAGATGAAGATGGTGTAACTGCTCTCATGTATGCCGCTAGAAAAAATATGGACAAGATTGTTTCACTTTTAATTAAAAAAGGTGCTGCGGTGAATGCAACGGAAAACAATGGCTGGACCGCATTAATGTTTGCAGCTAAGAAAAATTATGTTCGATCAGCCCAGTTACTTCTGGATAATGGAGCAGACCCAAAAATAAGAGACAATGACGGATGGAGTGCTTATGGGCTGGCTGCTATATCAGGATTTCATGACACCGTAGATCTTTTAATTAAGCATGGTATTGACCCCAATAATACAAACGATGCTGGACAAACTGTTTTAATGTATGCCGCAAAAAATGGTGATATTAAAACAATTGAAACACTTCTTGATCATGGTGCCGATCCAAATATTGTAGATAGGTATAAATGTAGTCCTCTTATGTATGCCGCCAGAGAAGGAAATAGTGATGCTGTAAGACTTTTTATTAAACGTGGCGTAAAAGTAGATTATGAAGATCAATTTAATTGGACTGCGCTGACTTGGGCAACTAAAAAAAATCATTTCCAGGCCGCAAAAATCCTCACTGAAAGTGGTGCCAATGTTGATAAAAAAGATTCTGACGGGACGCCGATTGTTCACTATGCTGTAGCAAACAAATCTAAAGAAATGATTCAGTTATTAATTGATTCACATGTCAATTTAAAAGCAAAGGATCGTTATGGTTTAACAGTTCTTGTATATGCCCTCAAAGCTAAAAATACAGAAATTATTAATTTGATTAAAAATGCAGGTGGTAGTTACTAAAATCTATGAAGATAGCACTAGCCCAAATAAATTCATTTGTTGGTGATATTGAAAATAATAGTAAGCTTATTATTAAATCTGCTAAAGATGCTTTAAAAAAAGGCGCAGAATTAGTTGTTACCCCTGAACTTTCTATATGTGGCTATCCACCAGAAGATCTTGTATTAAGGCAAGATTTCCTGGATGCATGTTCAAAATCATTAAAAAAAATTGCCCGTGCTTTACCTTCGATTAAAGTTATTGTAGGTCATCCTTTGCAAAGGGATGGCAAGATTTATAATGCTGCATCATTACTATTCAATGGAAAAATTCAAGGCACTTATTTTAAACAGGCACTCCCAAATTATGGGGTTTTTGACGAGAATAGATATTTTGCGCCAGGGAAAAAGGAATTTATATTTGTACATAAGGGCTTAAAGATTGGCCTGCTTATCTGCGAAGATGCTTGGACTTTTTCACCAAGCAAATTACTTAAGAAAAAATCAGTTGATGGCATTATTGTAATTAATGCATCTCCTTATGAAATAGGAAAATCTGATGCTCGAATAAAAATTATTTCTAAGCTAGCAAAAGAAACCAATTCAACTATCATCTACCTCAACGCAATTGGTGGTCAGGATGAGCTTATATTTGATGGCGGTTCATTTATAGTTAATAAAGATGCAGTTCTTATGCATCAATCTTCATTCTTTAAAGAAGATTTAGCTATTATTGATATCCTTTCAAAAAAGAGAATTAAAGTTAACTATCATAAAGCCTTATATAGTAAAGAGGCGCAGCTTTATGAAGCGCTTAAGTTAGCCCTCAAAGACTATGTATTTAAAAATAATTTTAAAAGTTTATTTATAGGTTTATCTGGTGGCATAGACTCGGCTTTAGTTTTGGCATTAGCAAATGACACGTTTAATAAAAAAAATATTACGGCCATCATGATGCCTTCTGAATTTACGGCAAAAATAAGCATTACAGAGTCCCGTAAAATTATTAAAACGACAGGTGTCAACTACAAAGAAATAGACATTCAACCTATTTTTAAACTTTTTAGAAAAACATTGTCTAGCGAATTTAAAAATAAGCCTTTTGATACCACAGAAGAAAATTTGCAAGCTCGTATTAGAGGTGTTTTATTAATGGCCTTATCTAATAAATTTAATGGCCTTGTGATATCTACGAGTAATAAAAGTGAAACAGCTGTTGGCTATACAACTCTTTATGGGGACATGGTAGGAGGTTTTGCGCTCCTTAAGGATGTACCTAAAACATGGGTCTATAAATTAGCTCAATATAGAAACTCAATATCGGCAATTATTCCAAATGAAATTATCAAAAGGCCCCCTACTGCTGAGCTAAGACCTAACCAGCTTGATCAGAATAGTCTCCCTAAATACGAGATTCTTGATAAGATAATTGAACTCTATATTGAAAAAGATTTAGATGTGACCTCTATTATCAAGAAGGGTTTTTCTAGCAAAAACGTGCATCACGTTGTAAAGTTAATTAATAATAATGAATTTAAAAGATCTCAAAGCCCTATAGGTCCAAAAATCACGCATAGAGCGTTTGGTAAAGATAGAAGATACCCAATTACCTTTAAACATTAATAAAAATTAAAGAGAGAAAGCAGATGAAGAAAATTGAGGCAGTTATTAAACCATTTAAGTTAGATGAAGTGAGAGAAGCTCTTTCAGAAATTGGTATTAACGGAATTACAGCGACTGAAGTTAAAGGCTTTGGGAGACAAAAAGGACACACTGAGCTTTATAGAGGTGCAGAATATGTTATTGATTTTTTGCCAAAAATAAAATTAGACATTATTGTGTCAGACAAAATGGTTAAAAAAGTCATTGAGGCGATATCAACTGCAGCTCATACTGGCAAAATTGGTGATGGCAAAATTTTTGTTAGTAACATTGAAGAGGTCGTAAGAATTAGAACTGGTGAATCAGGCGAATCCGCTATTTAGTTAGAAAGTAACTTTCTCACCTTTGCAAGATCTTCGGGAGTATCAACTCCAATAATTGGAGCATCTTTTGATCTTACGACACCAATCTTGTAACCTGCATACAATATTCTAAGCTGCTCTAATTTTTCAATATCTTCTAATACAGCCTGCCCTAAATCCTTGTAGCCTTTTAGAAACTTAGCTCGGTAAGCATAGATACCAATATGTTTATAGAATCCTTCTTTTCCAATTATCTTTTGAGTAAACTCATCTCTAGGAAAAGGAATGGGTGCGCGACTAAAATACAGGGCTTGCGAATTTTTATCTAATACAACTTTGACATTATTGGGGCTAATAAAATCATTGTAATCTGAAATAGGATAGCAAGCTGTAGAAACAAGCATGTCTCCTTTATGATCCAAATATTCAGCAACTTGATTGATTAATAATGGATCAATTAAAGGCTCATCGCCTTGAACATTAACGACAATTTCATTATCTGACCAACCCATCGAATTAACCACCTCTGCTATACGATCAGTCCCAGATTTATGATTGATATTGGTCATCATTACTTTAAAGCCATACTTTGAGACAACATCAAAAATATTTTGATTGTCAGTTGCAACCACAACCTCATTAGCTTTACTTTTTAATGATTGTCTTACGACATGAATCACCATAGGAATACCAGCAATATCTAACAAAGCCTTTCCTTCTAATCGACTACTTCGATATCTTGCTGGAATAACAATTTTAAATGTCATGAATGGTCTTCATCACTCTTAAGTTGTCTCGCTTCACTCTCAAGTAAAATAGGAATGCCGTCTTTAATAGGGTAAGCGAGCTTAGCAGACTTTGATATGAGCTCGTTTTGTTCCTTTTTATAGATTAATGGCCCCTTAGTCACTGGGCAAACTAAAATTTTTAATAGGTTTTTATCCATGACTTACAGATCTCAATTTTTTTAAAATAACATCAATAAATTTTGAATCAACTTCAGCAGTAACTGGCAGATACCAAAAATTCTTTCTAGAAAACTTCTGACATTTAACAGCGTCTTTTTCAGTCATTATAATATTCTTGTCATTCATATTTCTAAAATCTTTTTTTGAAAATCTATAATGATCTTGAAAGATTGAGCTATTAAATTCTATGTTGAATGTCTTGAGGTAATCAAAAAAACGATTTGGATTTCCAATCCCTGCTATGGCATGAATATTTTTTAACCGCAGGTTATTTAAATGTATTTTTTTATTCGTTTTCAAATTAATTAAAAAATACCCCTTATATTTCATCAGATAGCTGCCATCTATTACTTTCTTATGATTACATACAATGGCATCAACTGTTTTCAATTTGCTACTAAATTCTCTAAGGGGTCCTGCTGGTAAAAGATATCCATTTCCAAGGTTTTTAGTCCCATCTATCACTAGAACTTCTATATCGCGCTTTAATCGGTAGTGTTGAATGCCATCATCGGATAAAATAACATCAGTTTTTTTATATTTTTTAAGAAGCGCCTTTGCTGCCGAGACTCTGTCTTTTGAAACAAAAACTGGCAAATGGGTGTATTTTTGAATCAACATAGGCTCATCTCCCGAATCAGCCACATCACTTTTTTGACCCACTTCAATCACCCCAATAGCTTTAGAGCCATATCCCCTGCTTATAATGCCTGGACGATAGCCATTTTTCTTTAATTCATTTGCAAGGTAAATAATTAAAGGTGTTTTGCCTGTTCCACCGGAAGTAATATTTCCAACCACGATCACGGGGATTTTTATTTTAAATGATCTTAGAAAATTAAATCGATAAAGAATTTTTCTAACAAAAGATATTAATAAAAAGACTGCTGAAAAAGGGAGAAGCAATAAAGAAACTAAGCTTTTTGAATAATGGATCTTAGAAAGGGCTTCAGATAGGATCAAAATATTACTTCAGGCCTTTTTTGTATAATACTGAGTAATGCTTGCATCGCTTAATCAGCTCTTTATGTGTTCCAGTATCAATAATTCTAGATTTTTCAATCACCACAATCCTGTCAGCATTTAAAATTGTTGAGAGTCTATGAGCAATAACTATGGTTGTTCTATTCTTCATTAAATTATCTAAAGCCGACTGCACATATTTTTCTGAGTGTGAATCAAGTGCTGAAGTAGCTTCATCAAGAAGCAATATAGGCGCATTTTTTAAGATTGCTCGGGCAATTGCAATTCTTTGACGTTGGCCTCCTGACAATCTAACACCTCTATCTCCAATCTCATGGTCTAGTTGATTTTCAAGTGGCTCAATAAACTCCCATGCATTAGCTGCTATTGCAGCTTTTTTAACATCTTCTTTGGAAACAGATCTATCTAAAGCGCCATAGGCAATATTATTAAATAATGTGTCATTAAATAAAATTGTATCCTGGCTTACCAATGAAAATTGACTGCGCAGATTTCTTAGCTTTAATTCATTGATATTGATGCCATCTAATAATATTTCACCTTCTTCGATCTCATAAAATCTTGGCAATAAATTAATAAGTGTTGTTTTTCCTCCACCCGACTTGCCAACAAGCGCTACCTTCTCTCCAGGCTTAATTTTGAAACTGATATCTTCGAGAATATTATGCTTACTATTTTGATACTTGAAGGATAAGTTAGCTATTTGTAAATAGCCTTTTGCACGTTTAATAAGTTTTGAGCCACGATCAATTTCTGGAGCCTCATCCATTAATCCAAATACACTTTTCGCGGCTGCTATAGCAATTTGTACCTTGTCATTAATTGAGGTTAAGCTTTTGATGGGAGCGATAATCATTAATAAAGCTCCAAAGAAAGCAGCAAATTGGCCTGCAGAAAATTTACCAAAAGAGTAAAAAGCAATGCCTGACAATGCAACACCCGCCAATATTTCAACAGCAAAAGAATTTAAAGCACTTATTCTTACGAGTTTGGTTTGTATCTTCCTGATTTTTTCTGAAATCTTATTGAATCTACTAATTTCATATTGATTAGAACCAAATATTTTCACTATTCTCTGCCCCGCAATGGCTTCATCTGAAGACATTGTCAGCTCTCCCATAGCATTTTGTGAGATGGTTCCGGCATTTCTTAGCCTAGGAGACATTATCTTCAAATAGTAAGTTAATAATGGCGCCAGTAAGAAAAAAGCAAAAGTGAGCTTCCAATCCAAATAAAGCATATAAGAAATGATTCCAATAAAACTTATTCCATCTTTAATGAAATTAAAGCCTATATCGGTAATTACATTGGAAAGCTGTTGAACATCATTATTGATTTTAGAAACAATATGGCTAGATGAATTTCTATCAAAAAAATTCACAGGTAACATCATAATTCTTTTAAAAAGATCGCACCTTATGCTTTCTACAGTCTTCATTGCAATTGACTTCATAAAGTAACTAGAGAAAAGCCCTGATAAAGCTCTCGTTACCATTACTGTCAATAAAACTAATGCGAGTGAAATTTGCTTATGGCCAACTTCTGAACTAAATCCATGGTCTGTAATTTTTTTTATAATTACCAAGAATGCTGTATTGGTTAAAGATAAAATAACCAATGACATAATACTTAAAAATAAAATAAACTTATGTTGCCAAGTATATTTAAACAGTCTTTTATAAAGATATTTGAGATTGATCGACTGTGATGTGGATATTATTTTAATATTTTTTGCCATTAGGCCAAGAAAAACTAAACCTTTTAAAGTTTAATTAACTTTTGTTGAGAATGTAATATGGGTTAAGCCCGCTTGTCTTGACGCTTCCATCACATTAATAACAGACTGATGCTCACATTTTGCATCTGCATTAATAATCACTGGTATTTCTTTTTCACCTTTTGCTGAGTTTTTTAATGCTGCAATAATGGACTCAAGGCTCTTATTGGGAAGAGGTGCGTCGTTTACAGAGTAGGAGCCTTCAGCATTAATAGTTACATTAATGACATTAGGCTTCTTATCAGGGCTATTAGCTTCAGCGGTGGGGAGATTAATTTTTAATTCACTGAATCTAGAAAAGGTTGTACTTACGACAAGGAAAATAATAATAACTAATAATACGTCGATTAAAGGAACCAAATTTAATTCCATCTCATCGTGTTTTTTTCCTCGCTGAAAATTCATATGTAATCCTAATTATTTATTTACGAATGCCCATGGATTCAATCAACTTAAGAGCTTGCTGCTCCATATCAAAGATTAAATCATCTACTTTAGATCTAAAAAAGCGATAAAAAATCATGGCAGGAACCGCCACAACAATACCCGCTGCCGTATTATATAGAGCCACTGAAATACCTCTGGCAAATACAGCCACATCATGGCCGCTGTTTGTAAATGAACTAAAAAGATCAACCATACCGATTACCGTTCCCAAGAGTCCCAAAAGAGGGGCAACTGCTGCGATCGTACCTAATGTAGATAAATATTTTTCAAGTCTATAGCTTACTGACCTACCTGATTCCTCTATGGCTTCTTTAATATGAGCTGCGGATGTATTCGAATTAACAAGTGCACTTGCAAAAATTTCACCTAAAAGAGAATGTTCTCTAATTTTTACAATAACATCCTTTTTTATCGTACCTTGATTTAATAACTTCTGTACCTCAGGAAGCAGATCGCTAGGGGCAATAATTTCAACTCTTAAGGACCAAAATCTCTCGCCAATAATTGCCAAAGCAATAATTGATGCAAATATTAGCGGCCAAATTGGCCATCCAGCGGCTAAAATAATTTCCCACATGTTTAATTCTCCAGGTTTTTGATGAGTAATATTCTATCTTAATATTCGGTTAATTGCTTAAATCAACTTATGTCTTTTTAAGCTTTCCTTGATTTAATTTATATTGAAACTTTAATTTTGATGCTAGCTGATTATCATGAGTAACCAGAGCTAGAGTTGAACTATTCTCTTTCGCTAAATCAAGCAATAAATCAAATACAAAATGTGCCGTTTTTTCATCTAAATTTCCTGTAGGCTCATCTGCAAGAATACATTTTGGCTTGGTGATCAAAGATCTAGCAATTGCTACCCTCTGCCTTTCACCTCCAGATAACTGAGATGGTTTATGAGTCAGTCTCTTACCTAAACCTATTTTTTTTAATAGCGCCTCAGCTTCCTTAAAAGCCTGTTTGTAGGGATGTCTTCTAATTAATAAGGGAATTGCAACATTCTCTATGGCATTAAAATCACTAAGTAAATGATGAAATTGATACACAAAGCCTAAATGTGTGTTTCTCAAAACTCCCAATTCATCTTGGCTTAAAAATGAAATATCTTGATTTAGAATTTTTATCTGCCCAGACGAGGCCTTTTCAAGCCCAGCCATAAGATGAAGGAGCGTACTTTTACCAGACCCGGATACGCCAACAATAGCCGTATGGTCCCCCTCGGCGATATTAAGATTTAACTTATTAATAATTGCTTCATCTAGGCCTGGAAATATCTTGGATACATCCTTACAGGCTATAAGTAATTTTTTAGTCATACTTTAACGCCTCAGCAGGTGAGGTATTAGAAGCTTTTATGCTTGGATAAATTGTGGCAATGATAGATAGCAAAATCGAGATAAAGGCGATAGAGCTGACATCGCTAAATAAAAGCTTAGAAGGTACCTCAGAAATATAATAAATATCCTTAGATAAAAACTGAACGTTAAATAAATGCTCAATAAAAGGCACAATCGCATGAATATTTAGCGCAACAACAGTCCCCAAAAATACCCCGCTGATAGTTCCAATTACCCCTATTAAAGAACCTTGAATAATAAATATGTATAGAATGCTTTTAGGCTTTGCTCCATATGTTCTAAGAATTGCAATGTCTGATCTTTTATCAGTCACTGCCATTACTAAGGTAGAAACAATATTAAATGCTGCAACTGCGAT
>CAIWQV010000082.1 GCA_903914945.1 uncultured Methylophilaceae bacterium | reverse complement strand
CTGCTAATACACTCATCGCTTGGGCTTTATTGCGATGTTGAGATCTATCATCTTGGCACTCAACGACAATGCCTGTCGGTAAATGTGTGATGCGAACAGCTGAATCAGTTTTATTAATATGTTGGCCGCCAGCGCCTGATGCGCGATATGTGTCTAGCCTAATTTCTGCAGGGTTAATAATGACGTCACTAATTTCATCAGCCTCAGGTAAGACCGCAACTGTGCACGCAGAAGTATGAATGCGACCCTGAGTTTCTGTATCAGGTACCCGTTGTACGCGATGACCGCCTGATTCAAATTTAAGTTTTGAATAAGCACCAAATCCGATGATTTTCATAATGATTTCTTTGTAGCCGCCGACTTCAGATTCACTCGAAGATACAATTTCCATCTTCCATCCTTGGCGTTCGGTATATCTTGAATACATTCTAAACAAATCACCTGCAAATAAAGCAGATTCGTCACCCCCTGTACCAGCCCGAATTTCTATGAAAATATTTTTTTCATCATTTGGGTCTTTGGGCAATAGTAATTTTTGTAAATTATCTTCAATCGTAATTAGTTTTAATTTGCATTGTTCAATTTCTTCTAACGCAAATTCTTTCATCTCAGGATCAGAAAGCATATTTTGCGCTTCATTTAAATTAGCTTCATTTTTTTTATAGGCGTGATACTCATCGACAATCGGGGTGATATCTGAATGTTCTTTAGTAATCTTACGATAATGATCCATGTCATTTGTAATCGTTTCAGTACTTAACAAAGTATTGAGTTCGTTAATACGATCACTTAGTCCCGCTAATTTTTTTTGCATGGAGGGTTTCATGGCATTTAATCTTTAAGTGGGTAAATTTTCTTTAATGTTTTGGTTAAAATCTCATGCTCTTCACCTTTAGCTTCATTCAAAGCCTGGCTTGGATGGTGTAAAAACTTATTTGCTAAAGCTTTGCTTAAAGTTTCAAGAACTTTCTCAGGGTCGACACCTTGCTTTAAAAGCTTTTGTGCTTTTTTAAGTTCCGAGACCCGGTAACTTTCCGCATGATCGCGAAGGGCTTTAATGGTAGGCACGATGGTACGCGTTTTAAACCACTGTGTGAAATCTTTTGCATGATGATCAATCATCTTTTGGGCTTCAATCGCTGCTGATTGACGGTTTGTTAAGCCTTCTTCAATAAGGTGAGCCAGGTCATCGATCGTATAAAGATAAACATCATTGAGTTCGCCTACTTCAGGTTCAATATCTCTAGGGACTGCAAGATCTACGATAAACATAGGGCGATTACGTCTTGTTTTTAAAGCGCGTTCCACCATACCTAGACCCACAATAGGCAATTGGCTTGCTGTTGAACTTAAAATGATATCGAACTCATGAAGACGATCATAAAGTTCCGAAATAAGACAAGCATCCCCCTTCATTTTTTTAGCCAAAGCTAACCCTCGATCAAGGGATCGATTAGCGACCGTCATGGATTTGGGGTGTTTATTCTTAATGTGTTCAGCGCAAAGCTCAATCATTTCTCCTGCACCGATAAAAAGCACTTTTGATGTTTTTAAGTCCCCAAAGATACGCTCGGCTAACTTAATGGAAGCGGCCGCCATAGAAATGGAGCTCATGCCGATATCCGTTTTGGTACGGACTTCTTTAGCTACGGAGAATGTTTTTTGAAAAAGTTTATTAAGAAGGATACCAAGGGTGCCAGTATTTTCAGCGGTTTTAATGGCTTGTTTCATTTGACCTAAAATTTGTGGCTCACCTAACACCATGCTAT
>CAIWQV010000081.1 GCA_903914945.1 uncultured Methylophilaceae bacterium | reverse complement strand
TGATTGTGGATGTTACAAACCACTGATGATAGACAAATGCTAAAGCCATCTCAGTCAATGTCATATCATGTTTTAATGCTAATGCTTCATAAGCTCTCACAGCAGGGAAGACATTAGGCTTGTCATATCTTTGTGCAAAGCCTTTAAATAATGTGACACGACCTTTTGCATCGACATTCTTTAAATACTTACCAGTGAGATGTCCAAAAGCCAAAGGAGAGTAAGCTAAAAGACCGATCTTTTCTCGATAGATAATTTCTGTCATACCAAACTCTAGCCCCCTATTGATGAGGTTATAACAATTCTGAACTGAAGCTATTAGAGGCAAACTTTTTTCTCTTGCAATGCGAATAAATTCCATCACGCCCCAGGACTGCTCATTTGAGATGCCGATATATTTAATCTTACCTTCTTGCACTAACTTAGCTAATGCTTCTAACTGTTCATGTATAGAGACCCATTCTTTTAATTTTGAATCTTCCATTTCACCACTTGGATCAAATTTGTATTGGCCAAACATAGGCACATTTCTTTCTGGCCAGTGGAGCTGATACAAATCAATGTAATCTGTTTGAAGTCTTTTTAAAGAGCCTTCAACTGCCGCACGAAAATTTTCCTCATCAAATGCTTTAGGGCCATTGCGAATCCAATGGAGCGACCTTCTTGGTCCCGCAGCTTTAGTTGCCAAAATAATGTCATCTCTTTTTTGTTTTCTTAGCCAATTACCTATGATGATTTCAGTCGCTGTAAAAGTATTTTCTTTTGGTGGAACGGGATACATCTCAGCCGTATCAATAAAATTAATGCCATGTGATATCGCCCAGTCGAGTTGCAAACATGCTTCAGCCTCTGTATTTTGCTCACCAAAGGTCATCGTCCCCAAAGTAATGGGTGAAATAAGCAAATCAGATTGCCCTAGCTTTCGATAGTCTTGCTTTTCTATGTAATAACTCATATTAAAATAATGTTTAAATTCAGATATTTAACGAAATAGCACTTGAAATTTTAGACTTTCGTCCCTATTATTAGCACTCTATGACATTGAGTGCTAATCACTCATGTTTTCGATTTTGATTAATTTTCAAAGAATACACTATTAGGAGAATATGAAATGAAAATTCGCCCTTTACATGATCGCGTAATTGTAAAGCGTCTTGAAGAAGAACGTACAACAGCATCAGGCATTGTTATTCCTGACGGCGCAACAGAAAAACCAGACCAAGGCACAGTGCAAGCTGTAGGTAATGGAAAAATCCTTGAAGATGGCAGTGTTAAAAAACTAGACGTCAAAGTAGGCGATAAAGTTTTATTTGGAAAATACGCTGGCCAAGCCGTTAAAGTTGATGGTGAAGAATTACTTGTGATGCGTGAAGAAGACATCATGGGCATTGTTGAATAAAGCCTTAAACATTAATTCGTAAATATTTTGGAGAAATAAAAAATGGCAGCAAAAGACGTAAGATTTGGTGACGACGTTCGCCAAAAGATGATTACTGGTGTAAATATTTTAGCAAATGCAGTTAAAGTTACACTTGGCCCTAAAGGTAGAAACGTTGTTCTAGAGCGTTCATTCGGTGCACCTACGATCACTAAAGACGGTGTATCAGTTGCAAAAGAAATCGAACTTAAAGATAAATTTGAAAATATGGGCGCGCAAATGGTTAAAGAAGTTGCATCTAAAACTTCTGATATCGCAGGCGATGGAACGACGACGGCAACTGTATTAGCTCAAGCGATCATTCGTGAAGGTATGAAATCAGTAGCCGCAGGTATGAATCCAATGGATCTTAAAAGAGGCATCGATAAAGCTGTTGAAGCTGGCGTTGCTGAACTTAAAAAATTAAGTAAGCCGTGTACTACAAGCAAAGAAATTGCTCAAGTAGGTTCAATTTCTGCTAACTCTGATCACTCTATCGGGCAGATCATTGCAGACGCGATGGATAAAGTAGGTAAAGAAGGTGTGATCACAGTTGAAGATGGTTCAGGTTTAACAAATGAATTAGATGTTGTAGAAGGTATGCAGTTTGATCGCGGATATCTTTCACCATACTTCATAAATAATTCAGATCGACAAATTGCATTGTTAGATAATCCTTTTATTCTTTTACATGATAAAAAAATATCTAATATTAGAGATCTTCTTCCTGCATTGGAACAAGTAGCTAAATCAAGTCGCCCTCTTCTTATTATTGCTGAAGATATTGAAGGTGAAGCGCTGGCTACTTTAGTTGTAAATAATATTCGTGGCATCTTAAAAACTGTGGCAGTGAAAGCGCCTGGTTTTGGTGATAGAAGAAAAGCAATGCTTGAAGATATTGCAATTCTTACAGGTGCTACAGTGATTTCAGACGAAGTAGGCTTAAAATTAGAAACAATTAAGATTGAAGATTTAGGGCAAGCGAAAAGAATTGAAGTGGGCAAAGAAAATACTATCATTATTGATGGTGCTGCTGACGAAAAAAATATTAAGTCACGTATCGCTCAAATCAAAACACAAATCGAAGAAGCTACAAGCGACTACGACAAAGAAAAACTTCAAGAACGTGTTGCAAAACTTGCAGGTGGCGTTGCTGTAATTAAAGTAGGTGCAACAACTGAAATTGAAATGAAAGAAAAAAAAGCGCGCGTTGAAGATGCACTTCATGCAACAAGAGCAGCTGTTGAAGAAGGTATTGTTGCTGGTGGTGGTGTTGCTTTAATTAGAGCTCGTGATGCGATTGCAAAAGTTAAAGGTGAAAATGCAGATCAAGAAGCTGGTGTTCGTATTGTGCTTCGTGCTGTTGAAGAGCCTTTAAGACAAATCGTTGCTAATGCTGGTGTAGAACCATCTGTAGTGGTTAATAATGTAGTGGCTGGTAAAGGCAACTACGGATTTAACGCAGCTAACGAAACTTATGGTGATATGGTTGAGATGGGTGTCTTAGACCCGACTAAAGTAACTCGCTCTGCATTGCAACATGCAGCATCAGTCGCAGGTCTTATGTTAACGACTGATTGTATGATTGCTGATCTTCCTAAAGATGACTCTCCAGCAATGGGCGGTGGTGATATGGGCGGTATGGGTGGTATGGGTGGTATGGGCGGTATGATGTAACTCAAAAGCATTAATAAGAAAAGACCTCTTAGGAGGTCTTTTTTTTAATCTTTTTTTTATCTGGTAATAAATTAGGATAGCATTACACCTCATGAACGCATCCCTTCCCAACCAAAATCAATTCAAAGATTTAAACGAGAAGCAAATTGAAGCTGTAACACTTCAAAATGAATCTGCACTCATTCTCGCTGGCGCAGGTAGTGGTAAAACTAAAGTACTCACCTCTAGAATTGCATGGCTTATTCAAACGAATGTGGTAAGTCCTTTTGGCCTTATCGCTGTAACATTTACCAATAAAGCCGCAAAAGAAATGCTGCAAAGAATTACTATGCAACTTCCCATTAATACAAGAGGTATGTGGGTAGGTACATTCCATGGTTTATGTAATAGATTTCTTAAAACACATGCAAGAGATGCTGATTTACCTGAGACATTCCAAATATTAGATAGCCAAGATCAGCTATCTTTAATTAAAAGAACCATGAAAAAAATGAATGTGGATGATGAAACTTATGCACCTAAACAAGTGCAACAGTATATAAATGGTTGTAAAGATGAAGGTTTGAGGGCTGCGCATGTGGATAGTTTCGACACACACTCAAAAAAATTAAATGAAATCTATCTTGAGTATGAGAAACAATGTCAAAAAGAAGGATTGGTTGATTTCGGTGAACTACTCTTAAGATGCTATGAGCTTTTTGAAAAAAATGTAGCTATACGTCAGCATTATCAAGACCGATTCAAACATATCCTGATTGATGAGTTTCAGGATACCAGTGAGCTTCAGTATAAATGGTTAAAGCTTCTTGCTGGCAACAGCAGCTTTGTTTTTGCTGTGGGAGATGATGATCAATCCATATATAGCTTTAGAGGCGCTCGTGTTGGAAATATGAAAGATCTTGAAAGAGATTTCCATGTTAAACAGATTATTAAGCTCGAACAAAACTATAGATCTAAAAGTAATATCCTCAATACGGCGAATGCTATTATTGATCATAATAAAAATAGATTAGGCAAGAACTTATGGACCTCCGCGGGAGAGGGCGATCCTATAAGGATTTATACTGGTCATACGGATATTGATGAAGCAAAATTTATTGTTGATGAAATAAAAATGCTTCATAGAGAGGGTATTCCGCTTAATCATATTGCTATTCTTTATAGAAGTAATGCGCAATCTCGTATTCTCGAACATAATATTTTTTCATCTAACTTACCTTACCGCGTTTATGGTGGACTGCGCTTTTTTGAACGTGCGGAAATTAAACATGCCATTGCGTACCTCAGACTCATTGCAAATAAAAATGATGATAGTGCTTTTTTAAGAATTGTTAATTTTCCAACAAGGGGCATAGGCAGTAGATCATTAGAAAATCTTCAAGATATTTCAAGAAAAGATGGTTGTAGTTTGTGGGATGCTGCATTGCAATCATCAGATCAAGCACCCACACTCAAAAAAGGTCTGCCTTACTTCATCCACCTCATTAGACATATTGAAAGTGGATTCGAGGGATTAACGCTTCCTCAAATGATTGATCTTATTATCAACGAATCAGGACTTAAGGATCACTACACGAATGACAAGGATGGTTTAGATAGAGTTTCTAATTTAAATGAATTAGTTTCTGCAGCAGCCACATTTCTGAACAATGATAATAATGAGTCTACCAATCCTTTAGGAGATTTTTTAAACTACTCCTCCCTTGAAAGTGGAGACATGCAAGCCAGTGAAGGTTCCGATGCCATTCAACTCATGACGATTCATTCATCCAAAGGATTGGAATTTGATGTGGTATTTATTTCTGGTCTTGAAGAAGGCTTATGTCCTCATGAACAAAGTTTATTTGAATCTAAAGGCCTTGAAGAAGAGAGGAGGCTTATGTATGTTGCGGTCACTCGAGCTCGGTCAAAACTTTATTTAAGTTATGCATTATCAAGAATGCTTCATGGTCAAACCAGGTACGGCATGCCGTCAAGATTCTTAGAAGAGATTCCTGACAATCTCATTAAAAATATCAATACTATCAATTTTAAAAATAATGTGGATCAAATTGAAGATCATTATTCACAACCCAGCCAACAAAAACATACATGGAGAATTGGCGAATCTGTGATGCACGAAAAATTTGGTCAAGGCACTGTTTTAGGTTATGAAGGAAACGCGGACGACTTAAGAATACAAATTAAATTTAATAAAGCAGGTACTAAGTGGCTTGCAATGGAATACGCAAAACTATTTAAACATTAATAACTTTTTGCCGATTTAAAAATATCTCGATAACTAATATATTGAAATGCAAACATCAC
>CAIWQV010000080.1 GCA_903914945.1 uncultured Methylophilaceae bacterium | reverse complement strand
GACGTCATTAAATCGGGAACTGATATCGTTCACTTCGATGTGATGGACAATCATTACGTGCCTAATTTAACGATTGGTCCTTTAGTCTGTGAAGCGATTCGCCCAGTGACGGATGCCATTATTGATGTGCATTTGATGGTCAAACCTGTGGATCGCATTATTCCTGACTTTGCAAAAGCAGGTGCCAATATCATTACTTTCCATCCCGAAGGCTCAGAACATATTGATCGCAGTCTTTCATTGGTGCGCGATTCAGGCTGTAAATCAGGCTTAGTATTTAACCCAGCCACACCCCTTGATTACCTTGATCATGTGATGGATAAAATTGATATGATTCTTTTAATGTCAGTGAATCCAGGGTTTGGCGGTCAAAAATTCATTCCTGAAACACTCAATAAACTCAAAATTGCGCGACAAAAGATCGATGCTTATTACGAAAAAACTGGTCGTCAAATTTGGTTAGAAGTGGATGGCGGTGTCAATGTGAATAATATTGCTGAGATTGCAAAAGCAGGGGCTGATACATTTGTTGCAGGTTCCGCTATTTTTGGTGCTGGTAAAGATACCGATCCAAATCGTTACGATACTGTAGTGAAATTATTACGCGCATCACTCGCAACCGTTTAATTTAAAAAACGTGGGAATAGACCCTCCCACGTTTCAATCATGACTACCTTAATCACATCAGACAAATTTAACACCTATAAGCATGAAGGTTTTAACTTCATTCCTTTAGTTAAATCTTTTGATGTAGGCCATGAAACACCTTTATCTATTTATCAAAAGTTAGCGAATCTTCCTTTTTCCTATCTTTTAGAATCTGTTGAAGGGGGTGAGCGCTTTGGTCGTTATTCCATTATTGGACTCCCATCTAAAAAAAGAATTGTCATCCGCGATGATGTGATCGAAGTTATTCATCAAGATAAAGTGATTCAAAAAGAAGCGACACAAAACCCACTGGATTTTATTCAAAATTATTTAAGTCAATTTAAGGTGCCTTCCGATATCGAACTGCCAAGATTTGCGGGTGGCTTAGCTGGGTATTTTGGATATGAAACGATTCAATATATTGAATCTCGTTTAAAGCATAAAAAAACAAAAGATATTCTAGGTGTGCCTGATATTTTATTGATGTTATCCGACGAGCTTATTGTGGTGGATAACGTAGCCCAGAAAATTTTTATAGTGACCTATGCAGATCCATCGATTCAAAATGCTTATGTATTAGGCGTTCAAAGATTAGATAACCTTTATGAAAAACTTCAGCAATCTGTTGAGTCAAATAAACCCCAACACTTTAAGCACAATGAACCGCATTCCGAATTTGGTGAAGAGGCTTTTAAAAAGGCTGTTGAAAAAGCGAAGGCTTATATTTTTGAAGGCGACATCATGCAAGTGGTTTTATCACAACGAATGTCGCAAACATTTGATGCTCCTCCATTAGCGTTATATGAATCACTTCGCACATTAAATCCATCGCCTTATATGTTCTATTACCATATGGATGATCATCATGTCGTGGGCGCATCCCCTGAAATTTTAGTGAGACTTGAAGATGAAATAGTCACAGTAAGACCGATTGCAGGTACACGTCCTCGCGGTAAAACTGAAGAAGAAGATTTACAGCTGGAGCAAGAGTTATTAGCAGATCCTAAAGAATGTGCAGAACACGTGCAATTGATGGACTTAGGCCGAAATGATATTGGACGCGTATCTCAATCCGGATCCGTCAAAGTGACAGATCATATGACGATTGAGCGTTATTCTCATGTCATGCATATTGTCTCGAATGTCGAAGGCACATTAAAACCTCATATGCATGCGATGGATGTTTTAAAGGCAACATTTCCAGCAGGTACCGTAAGTGGAGCACCTAAAGTGCGTGCGATGGAAATCATTCATGAATTAGAGCCAAGTAAGCGCGGTATTTATGCAGGCGCGGTAGGGTATTTAGGATTTGATGGCGATATGGATGTAGCAATCGCGATTAGAACAGGCGTGATTAAAAATAAAACACTTTATGTGCAAGCAGGGGCAGGTATTGTGGCAGATTCTATTCCGCTTAATGAATGGGTTGAAACGCAAAACAAAGCGAAAGCCGTATTGCGTGCGGCAGAAATTGTGCAATCAGGAAAATAAATTATGTTACTCATGATTGATAACTACGATTCATTTACTTATAACCTTGTTCAGTATTTGGCTGAGCTCAAACAAGAAGTTGAAGTCCATCGTAATGATGAAATCACAATTGAAGATATCAAAAAAAAGAACCCACAATATATTGTGTTGTCTCCTGGACCTTGCACGCCAAACGAAGCAGGCGTTTCTTTGGAGGTTGTGAATACATTTAAAGGTCAGATACCCATTCTAGGCGTTTGTTTGGGCCATCAAACAATTGGCCAGGCTTTTGGCGGAAAAATCATTCATGCCAAGACATTAATGCATGGAAAAACTTCACAAATTCATCACAAAAACCAAGGCGTTTTCAAAGATTTGAAAAATCCATTTATAGCAACACGCTACCATTCGCTTGTCATTGAGCGTGCGACACTTCCCGATTGTCTAGAAGTAACCGCATGGACCAATGATGAAGAAATTATGGGCGTGCGTCATAAAACATTACCGATCGAAGGTGTTCAATTTCATCCAGAATCAGTCCTCACTGAACATGGACACGATCTATTAAATAATTTTTTAAAAGCATATGGCTAACATAGACTCAAAAGAATTATCTGTGAAAGACTTTATGCAGTCATTAATGTCAGGCGTCTTAAGTGACGACATTATTGAATCTTATGTTTTAGCTCTCAATGAAAAAGGCGTAACTGCAGAAAATATTTTTGATGCAGCAACCGTGATGCGTCAATTTTCAAAACAAGTCGACATTCAGGATAAAAAAAATCTTGTTGATACGTGCGGTACAGGAGGTGACGGTATTCAAACATTTAATGTCTCAACCTTAAGTGCCATAGTAGCGGCAAGCGCAGGTGTTAAAGTGGCTAAACATGGCGGCCGATCAGTCTCATCTAAATGTGGCAGTGCGGATGTATTAGAAGCTTTAGGTGTGAATGTGAATTTAACACCTGAAAAAGTAGCATCACTTGTGAATGACATTGGCATTGCATTTATGTTCGCACCTAACTTTCATCCAGCGATGCGATATGCAGCACCTGTTCGAAAGAAATTAGGAGTGAGAACGATTTTTAATGTTTTAGGACCCTTGGCTAATCCAGCTTCAGCGACTCACCAGATATTAGGTGTATATGAAGCGTCTTTGACAGAAATCATGGCAGAAGTCCTTTCTAAATTAGGCAGTGAACATGTGATGGTAGTTCATGGTGAAGATGGTATGGATGAGATTTCGATTTCAAGTCCAACTCGAGTGACTGAGCTTAAAAATAAATCAATGACTACTTATATGATTAAACCGACAGATTTAGGATTCGATATGGCAAATCTTGAAACGATTCAAGTAGAAAATGTGGATGCATCTAAAGCCATGATGCTAGATGTATTAAATGGCAATAAAGGACCTCATCGAGACATCACACTCCTTAATGCAGGTGCTGCGATTTATGTGAGCGGACTTACATTAACCTTAAAAGAAGGTATTGAAAAAGCCGCTTCAGTGATTGATCAAGGCTTGTCTTTAAAAAAACTAGAAGCGCTGAAAGTGGCATCGCATGGCTAATATTCTCGACACCATCATTGCGACCAAATTTGAAGAGATTAAAGAATCGCAAAAAGTTAAATCACTTGATCAACTCAAAGATGAAGTGAAGGGTGCATCTCAGCCCAGGGG
>CAIWQV010000079.1 GCA_903914945.1 uncultured Methylophilaceae bacterium | reverse complement strand
TTGATCCTCTTATGTTTAAAACATACGGCTTTAGTCGAAGTTTAAAAAAATCCCCTCCCTCTATCCAAATGCATCAGGTCGATATTTTAAAGACTGAAGCGATTGGTATGATTAAATCAATAGAGCCTGAAATTATTGTCTATGCGGTCTCCGCAGATTCACAATCAGTTGAAAGCTATCAAGAGCATTATGTGAATGGCATTAAAAAAACTTATGAAGCTATTTTACAGCTCAAAAATTTTAAACATCTTTTCTTTATTTCAAGCACAAGAGTTTATGGTCAGAAAGCAACGAAGATTTTAAATGAATTAGATAAAGCAGAGCCTGCCGATTACGGCGGTGAAGCTTTAATGGAGGCTGAAATTATTACTCAGCAATTAAAAGGTAAGGCGACTGTATTGCGTCTCTCCGGAATATACGGCCCTAATCGCACTCGTATGATTCAATTAGCCCAAAGCAATCCTGGCAATTGGCCTGCGATTAACAACTGGTCTAATCGCATTCATGAGGAAGATGCCGCCCGCTTTATTGTATTTCTCATGAAACAGATTTTGAATCATACATCTGTCGAGCCACTTTATCTCGTTACTGATGGGGTTCCCACAAAACAATATGATGTATTGATGTGGATTAGAAAGCGTCTTCAATTACCAATTGATACTGTTGAATTACCAATCATTGAAGGGGGTAAGCAATTAAGATCTATTTTATTAAATGAAACTGGTTTCACATTGAAGTACCCCGATTTTACGCATGGTTACGAAGCGATGATTGATTAGGGTTCTTCAATAGGATAGAATCCAAACTCCTAAATTCTTTAGGCGCGTAGCTCAGCTGGTTAGAGCACCACCTTGACATGGTGGGGGTCGTTGGTTCGAGTCCAATCGCGCCTACCAATTTCTTGCTTCATTGTTCAAGCTATCAAGAAGACAGAAAAGCTTATAAAATGAAGCATTCTAATTATTCAATTCAACTATGCCTGAAATAAGATTACCAGACGGGTCTAAGCGACAATTCGAAAGTGATGTCACTGTTGCAGAGGTTGCACAAAATATCGGTGCTGGCCTTGCGCGTGCAGCGCTTGCTGGACGTGTCAACGATCAGCTAGTTGATCTTT
Organism: uncultured Methylophilaceae bacterium; assembly: GCA_903914945.1. Classification (GTDB taxonomy): domain Bacteria; phylum Pseudomonadota; class Gammaproteobacteria; order Burkholderiales; family Methylophilaceae; genus Methylopumilus. Next base: position 8,967 of record CAIWQV010000079.1, on the reverse strand, counting down.
CATTTGTGATTTGTGAGGATAGCGATCTTGCAATTATCACTGACAAAAATCCTGAAGGACTTGAGGTCATTCGTCATTCAACAGCTCATCTTTTAGCTTATGCCGTTAAAGAATTATTTCCAGATGCACAAGTGACTATTGGCCCTGTGATTGAACATGGATTTTATTATGACTTTTCATATCAAAGACCTTTCACACCAGAAGACTTAGAAAAAATTGAAAAAAAAATGACGGAAATCGCGAATCGCGATTTACCTATTACACGAAAAGTTATGCCGCGTAATGACGTAGCCCAATACTTCAAATCAATTAAAGAAAATTATAAAGCCGAAATTATTGAATCAATCCCGGCAGATCAGGAAGTTTCTTTATATACCGAAGGTGAATTTACAGATCTTTGTCGAGGCCCCCATGTGCCCTCGACTGGTAAATTAAAAGTATTTAAATTAATGAAGGTCGCTGGTGCTTATTGGCGAGGAGATTCTAAAAATGAAATGCTACAAAGAATCTACGGCACTGCCTGGACAAACAAAGAAGACTTACAAAATTATCTTTTTATGTTGGAAGAAGCAGAAAAAAGAGATCACCGTAAATTAGGCAAACAACTCGATTTATTTCACATGCAAGATGAAGCTCCTGGCATGGTGTTTTGGCATCCTAAAGGATGGTCAATTTGGCTAGAAGTTGAACATTACATGCGCAAAATGTTTTTAGATTTTGGGTATCAGGAAGTTAAGACGCCTACTGTGATGGATAAGGCTTTATGGGAGAAATCAGGACATTGGCAGAACTATCGAGACAACATGTTTACGACTTCTTCTGAAAATAGAGATTATGCAGTGAAGCCTATGAACTGCCCTGGACACATTCAAATTTTTAATAATGCACTTCATAGCTATCGTGAGCTGCCTTTAAGGCTTGCGGAATTCGGTTCGTGCCATCGCAATGAGCCTTCAGGATCGCTTCATGGCTTAATGCGTGTCCGTGGGTTTACCCAAGATGACGCTCATATTTTTTGCACTGAAGAACAAATCAAGGATGAAGTCGCTCAATTTATCATCATGCTTTATAAGGCCTACCAAGATTTTGGATTTAAGGATGTTTTGGTAAAACTATCTACCCGCCCTGAAAAGCGTGTAGGGTCAGATGAAACTTGGGATAAGGCTGAAACTGCCCTAAAAGCAGCTTTGCTTGAAAATAAGCTTGAATTTGATATTCAGCCAGGTGAGGGAGCTTTTTACGGCCCTAAGATCGAATTTACCCTTAAAGATAGCTTAAGCCGTCTTTGGCAATGTGGCACAATTCAGCTCGACTTTAACCTGCCAGAGCGTCTAGGTGCCGAATATGTCACTGAAGACAATAGCCGTAAGCATCCTGTCATGCTCCATCGGGCTATAGTAGGGTCTATGGAGCGTTTTATCGGGATTCTCATTGAGCATTACTCAGGTGCCATGCCCCTTTGGCTTGCCCCAACACAAGCGGTTATCCTTAATATTGCCGACGCACACGCAGGCTATGCCTCAAAAGTCATGGATGAACTCAAGAAAAACCACATCCGATGCGATTCTGACTTGAGAAATGAGAAAATAACCTATAAAATACGCGAACATAGCTTACAAAAGATTCCTTATCTCTTAATTGTAGGAGAAAAGGAAATGGAAGCTGGGCAAGTTGCCGTGCGAACCCGAAAAGGCGAAGACTTAGGATCCATGTCGATTAAGTCATTGATTGATCGACTAAATCAGGAAGTTCAAACTAAAGTCTAGTTATCAGGTAGCGCGGTTTTTCTTTTATATTTACAGGGGATTTGTTATCGCTCAAGAGAAAGAAGTCAGAATTAACGGGGATATTACAGCTCCAGAAATTCGATTAATTGGCGTAAACGGCGAAGCGCTTGGCATAGTGACACTAGCTGAGGCATTTGCAAAAGCAGAAGAGATAGATATTGATTTAGTGGAAATTGCTCCACAAGCTCTCCCCCCCGTATGTCGGTTGCTCGATTACGGTAAATTTAAATATGCAGAAAGTAAAAAGCAACACGAAACCCGCTTAAAACAAAAGCAGGTCAAGATTAAAGAAGTGAAGTTTAGACCGGGAACAGATGATGGTGATTACAACATCAAAATACGAAACCTCATTGGGTTCCTCACAGACGGCGATAAGGCAAAAATTACCTTACGTTTTAGAGGTCGAGAAATTACGCATCAAGAATACGGTTTAGCAATTCTAAAACGTGTTGAACAAGATTTACTAGATTACGCAGTCGTCGAACAATTTCCGAAAATGGAAGGTCGACAAATGGTGATGGTTTTAGCCCCGCAAAAAAAGGTTAAAACAAAAACCACTGAAGCAAAAGTTTCTGAGTGATACGGCTTAAACGGCATGCCTAAGCACTCTTACTACTCTAACTAAGGAGATCAAAATGCCAAAAATGAAAACAAAAAGTGGTGCGAAAAAGCGCTTCAAGTTTTTAGGAAGCGGTATGGTAAAGAGAACGCGTTCTCATTTACGTCATATCTTGACCAAAAAAACAACGAAACAAAAACGTAATCTCAGAGGCACTGTCCTCATTTCTGCAACCGATATCAAACGCGTTCGCGCGATGATGCCAACTCAATAAGGGGAATAATATGCCTAGAGTAAAACGTGGTGTCACCGCTAGAGCGAAACATAAAAAAGTTTTAGCACTTGCAAAGGGTTATCGCGGTCGTCGTAAGAATGTATACCGTATAGCTAAACAAGCAGTGATGAAAGCTGGTCAGTATGCATACCGTGACCGCCGTCAGAAAAAACGTCAATTTAGAGCGCTATGGATTGCGCGTATTAACGCAGCATCCCGTGAATGTGGTCTTACATATAGCCGTTTCATGAATGGCCTTAAGAAAGCTTCTGTTGAAGTGGATCGTAAGGTATTAGCAGATATGGCAGTATTCGATAAAGCAGCTTTTGCTAAGTTTGTCGAAATTGCTAAATCTGGTTCAGGAGCAGCATAAAAAATATTAATTTTTAAAAGGAGGCTTCTAGCCTCCTTTTTTTTATTAAAATGATAGTCAATGAATAATCTCGACCACACCTTAAATGAAGCTCAAAAAGACTTTGATCAATGCCAGTCTTTGACGGATCTCGATCAAGCGAAAGCTAAATATTTAGGAAAAAATGGCGTCTTAACAGAGGCTCTTAAATCATTAGGCAAATTATCTGCAGAAGAAAGACCTAAAGTAGGTGCTGAGATTAATGTCGTTAAGCAAGGCGTTGAAGAAGCGCTAGAAAAAAAACGTCAAGCTATTTTAAATGAGTCGCAAGCACAACAACTCGCAGAAGAATCTTTAGACGTGACACTGCCTTCAAGAAAAGAAGAGCATGGCAGTTTACATCCAGTCACACAAACGCTTCATCGTATTGAATCACTATTTCACTCGATTGGTTTTTCAGTGGCGCATGGACCTCAAATTGAATCCGATTTTTATAATTTTACTGCACTCAATATTCCTGAATCGCATCCTGCACGCGCGATGCATGATACATTTTATATCGATGAATCCTTTGTACTCAGAACACATACATCACCTGTACAAATTCGTCATTTAGAAAAAAATAAACCACCATTAAAAATTATTTCACCTGGTCGCGTCTATCGTGTCGATTCAGATGCAACGCATTCGCCCATGTTTCATCAAGTTGAAGGTTTATGGGTAGATCAACAAGTAAGCTTTGCTGATCTTAAAGGCGTGATTGAAGATTTTTTACAAAACTTTTTTGAGAATAAAGATTTAAAAGTGCGCTTCAGACCTTCTTACTTTCCATTTACAGAGCCCTCAGCTGAAATGGATATGACTTGGAAAGGTGGTTGGTTAGAAATTGGCGGCTGTGGCATGGTGCACCCAGAAGTGTTTAAACATGTTGGTATTGATTCAAATCAGTATCAAGGATTTGCCTTTGGATTGGGCGTTGAACGATTAACGATGTTGCGTTATGGCGTTCAAGATTTACGTCACTTTTTTAATAATGATTTACGTTTTCTTCAGCAATTTATTTAAAGATACTTAATACATGCAATTTTCTGAAAACTGGTTAAGGTCATATGTAAATACATCGCTCGATAGTGATGCGCTTAATCATGTCATGATTATGGCAGGTCTTGATGTCGATGATTCTCATCCTCTTGGTGCATCCTTCGGTGATGTGGTCGTGGGTGAAATTGTTGGCATTAAAAAACATCCCGATGCAGATCGACTTCAAGTCTGTGATGTCAATATCGGTAATAAAACATTACAAATTGTCTGTGGAGCTGCTAATGCAAGACAGGGCATTAAAGTGGCATGTGCTTTAGTAGGCGCTAAATTACCTGCAATTAATATCAAAGAAGCTAAGGTTCGTGGCGTTGAATCATTTGGCATGCTTTGTTCATTGAAAGAGTTAGGATTGAGCGAAGAGGCAGAGGGTATTTTAGAAATGAGCCATGATTTAAAAAATGGCACCGATGTAAGAACTGCACTTGACCTCAATGATCAAATTACGACTTTAAAATTAACACCTAATCGAAGTGATTGTTTAAGTGTATGGGGTGTTGCAAGAGAAGTAGCTGCAATCACACAGTCATCAGTGACTCCCGTTGTTTATCATGTTAATCCAATACAACATAGCGATAAAAAAATAGTCGCTGTTGAAGAAAAAACTGCATGCCCGCGTTATTGTGGACGCATTATTAAAAATATTGATAATACAAAAAAATTACCTGATTGGATGACCTCACGACTTGAGCGATCTAATATCAAGTCGATTAGTCCAGTTGTTGATATTACGAATTATGTATTACTCGAAATTGGCCAGCCACTTCATGCATTTGATCACGATAAATTACAAGGTGATATTTCTGTGCGCTATGCCAAAAATGAAGAACCCATTCATTTACTAAATGATACAAAAGTTAAATTATCTAAAAAAGATTTAGTGATTGCAGATAATAATGGCGCGATTGCGTTTGCAGGAGTGATGGGTGGCATGCCATCTTCAGTCACAGAGCATACAAAAACAATTTTTCTAGAGAGCGCTTTTTTTAATCCCATTGTTATTGCAGGAAAAGCTAGAGCATATAATTTATCCACAGATTCTTCTTACCGTTTTGAGCGCGGTGTAGATTTTGCAAATACACGTCAAGCGCTTGAGCGCGCGACTTCTCTCATTCTGGAATGTTGTGGTGGTGAGGCCGGAGAAATTACTGAAGTTGTCACGACACTTCCTATTCGCAATCAAATTCACCTAAGACTTAAAAAGCTCAATGCTATTTTAGGGATCGAAGTCCCAGGTCAAGATGTTGAACGTATATTTCATCAATTAGGGTTTGAAGTTAATAAAACGATTGAGGGATTTAAAGTTACGCCGCCATCCTATCGATTTGATATTACGATCGAAGAAGATCTCATTGAAGAAATTGTTCGTTTATATGGCTATGACAAAATACCTTCAAATCATCCTATCAGTCATCAAGTTATGCTGCCAATAAGCAAGGCACATCAAAACCATTTAAAAGATGCGCTCACATCGCGCGGTTTTTATGAGGTGGTGACTTATAGTTTTATTGAAGACGAGATTGAAAAATCATTGCATGGTAATCTTCACCCCATTCAATTACAAAATCCTATTGCAAGTCAAATGTCTACGATGCGTTCATCTTTATGGGGCAGTCACTTAGAGGTACTGAGTTACAACCTGAATCGACAAATTTCACGCTTAAATATTTTTGAGGTGGCCCAAACATTCCATGGAGCGCAAAAAGAGTTTATTGAAACTGAAGTGATTGCGGGCTTAAGTTACGGAAGTTTTATGCCTGAACAATGGGCTGACAAAATAAGAGATGTCGATTTTTATGACATAAAAGCGCATGTTGAAGCATTAATATCGAAAACATTAAATTTTAAAAGTAGTGATAAAACACCTTTGGCGCTTCATCCAGGTCAGGCCGCAGAAATTTTTCTAGATGGCCAGTCATTAGGGTGGGTTGGGAAATTGCATCCAAAATGGCAGCAACACTTTTCCCTTCCTAAAGCACCTTATCTATTTGAGTTAAATACAAGTAAGCTTTTACAAGAAAAAGCCTTCCAATATGAAGAAATCTCGAAATTCTTACCTGTAAGGCGAGATATTGCCATCGTGATTGATGAGTCAGTGGAAGTTGATGCTATTTTAAATGCCGTATATAAGGCTAAAATTCCCTTCTTGAATAAGATGGCATTATTTGATGTTTACCAAGGGAAAGGCATCCCAGAAAACAAAAAAAGTGTTGCATTTCTGATACTTATGCAGGATACTTCAAAGACATTAGTTGATAGCGAAGCTGATTTTTCTGTATCAAAAATCGTTGAATTACTTGAAAAACAATTTGGTGCAACGCTCCGCAACTAATCCCTTATTTAATACCGATTTAAAAGTAGGCCGCTATGACATTAACTAAAGCAGATTTATCCGAAATTCTATTTGACCGCGTAGGTTTAAATAAACGTGAAGCCAAAGACATGGTAGAAGCTTTTTTTGAAGAAATTCGCAATGCACTTGAAAATGGCGACAGCATCAAATTATCTGGTTTTGGTAATTTTGAATTAAGAAAAAAATCAGAAAGACCTGGCCGTAATCCAAAAACAGGCGAAGAGATACCAATTAAAGCAAGACGTGTAGTTACCTTTCATGCAAGTCAAAAACTAAAAAGCAACGTAGAAGAGAACTACTCTGGAAAGAAAGCTTAAATCCCCCGTCTTACCTGAAATACCTTCTAAGAGATATTTTGCAATCGGAGAGGTAAGTGAGCTTTGTCTCGTCAAAGCACATGTGCTCCGCTATTGGGAACAAGAGTTTGATCAGCTTAAAGATGTGAAGCGACGTGGTAATAGGCGCTATTATCAATTGCCTGAAGTTTTACTTATTCGCAAAATTCGAGAGCTCCTTCATGATGAAGGATTTACGATTCAAGGTGCTAAACAACGACTTAAAGATAAAAATTTTGTTAAAGAAATAAAGCAGGCTGAACCACCTAGAGAGCTTCAGGTGACTAAGCAAGGCCAAGTTGAATTGCCATTAGAAAATCTTAATCAAAGTAATTCTCTTGCTGGGCTTAATATCAAATCGATCAAAAACGAATTGCTCAGCATTATCGAGCTTCTTAAAAAGTAACTCATCATTGTTTTAATTTTCGGGGCGTAGCGCAGCCTGGTAGCGTACTTGCATGGGGTGCAAGGGGTCGTGAGTTCGAATCTCACCGCTCCGACCATTTAAAGCGATGAATTAGTTTTCAAAAATAGATTTCTTAGCCTTATAATTTTCATACATCTTTTTTTTAAGTCTATTAAATCTTATCAGGTGATTTATTATAAAACCCAAACAATTTTCTAAAAACAAAAACAGTAAGAACCATAACGGCTCGATATTAAATACGTTATGGGTGAGCTTTTTCTTTGTCGCTTTATTAAGTGCAATATGGAGATGGTTTGGCAAAGGTGATGCAGAAGTTTTTGCTCACATGGTGGATAGTCTTTTCTCTATGGCAAAGTTATCCGTTGAAGTGATGGTATTACTTTTCGGAACACTAACGCTTTGGCTAGGATTTTTAAAGATTGCCGAACACGCAGGCTTAGTTGAAAAGATAGCATCTTGGCTTTCACCACTCTTTAGACGTCTCATGCCAGAGGTCCCTAAAAATCATCCAGCAGTGGGTCTTATGACCATGAATTTTATTGCGAATGGATTAGGCCTTGATAATGCTGCGACACCTATTGGACTTAAAGCGATGCGATCATTGCAATCACTTAATCCTACACCTAAGATTGCAAGTAACGCACAGATTCTTTTTTTGGTAATGAACGCTTCATCACTCACCTTACTTCCCGTATCAATCTTTATGTATCGTGCTCAGCAAGGAGCGTTAGATCCTACGCTTGTATTTTTACCTATTCTATTAGCGACAAGCGCTTCAACTTTGGCCGGCTTCTTCTCAGTCGCTTTCGCTCAGCGAATTAAATTAAACGACCCTGTGGTGATAACTTGGATGTTAGCTATTGCAACTTTATTAAGTACGTTTATCTTATTCTTAAGTCACTTATCCGCAGCGGCATTAGGCGCATTCTCATCTTTATTAGGCAATGCTGTTCTTTTCGGATTGATTGTTACTTTTCTACTTATCGGTATTTTAAAACGTGTACCAGTCTACGAATCATTCATTGAAGGCGCTAAAGAAGGATTTGATGTATCTAAAAATTTACTTCCTTACCTAGTTGCGATGTTATGTGCAGTAGGCGTTCTTCGAGCATCAGGTGCGCTTGATATTGCATTAGATATGATTCGTTATCTAGCCAATAGTTTTCAATGGGATACGCGTTTTGTAGATGCATTACCTACTGCACTTGTTAAACCTTTTTCTGGAAGTGCAGCAAGAGCTATGCTTATTGATACGATGACAACACATGGTGTAGACAGCTTTCCGTCACTTTTAGCAGCGACAGTGCAAGGTAGCACTGAAACTACTTTTTATGTTTTAGCTGTTTATTTTGGTGCGGTTGGTATCCAGCGAGCACGACACGCCGTTGCTTGCGCGCTGTTTGCAGACCTTGTTGGCGTCTTAGCTTCAATTGCTGTTTGTTATTGGTTTTTTGGATAAAATTATTTAATAGGAATAAGTGATGAATATATTCATGATGATTATGTATGGCGGCATTTTATTTTTAATTGCAGCTTTTTCTTTTGCATTTTTTTCGTGGAAAATTTATCAAAAGAATAAAAAAAGTCCGCAGCTTAAACATTTATATTGGGCGCGCGTTATTTCTGCAATACTTTTAACCCCTTATGTATTTTTCCAGTATATATTTTCTGATCTGACATATTTTCCGATCAGAATTGCTTTTGTAGTCTTTTCTTTTTTTATACTCTATCTCCTTGTAAAGCGTTGGGGCAAAGATGTAGCATCAAGACGTAAATGATTGC
>CAIWQV010000078.1 GCA_903914945.1 uncultured Methylophilaceae bacterium | reverse complement strand
ATCATCACTTTTTTACTTTATGTCTTTAATACGCCTGGCCAATATATAGTTGTTTGGCCTTATCTTTCGCCTTCATATGAAGGACTGTCTCTTGGTCTAACTCAAATTATTCGACTCCTAAATTCTGTCGCTATGATTACAATGATGATTTCCCTTATGAGCTATCAAACATTGATCGAGACTTTTTATCTAATTATTAAACCATTTGGACCACTAGGCATTGATGCAAAGCGTTTTGCTGTGCGTCTTTATTTGACGATGGAATATGTCAAAGCCTTTGAATCTAAGCGCAAGTTGCGTTTTAGTTTTAAGGATTTATCTTCATTACTTTTATATTCTTATGACAAAGATGCTGTGAAGTATACCTATATTGAAATTAAGCAAGAAAGAGTAAATAGCGCATCTCAATTGATGATTTTTTTTATGTTATCTAGTACATTTTTTTTAATTTTTTTGTAGATAAAGCATTATGAGAATTGCATTGTGTATTGAATATGATGGCTCTCTTTTTTCTGGATGGCAAAAACAGAATGATGTTGATTCTATTCAAGGTGATATTGAGAAAGCCCTTGAAAGTATTGCGTTAGAAAAATTAGATACTTACGCTTCAGGTCGGACAGATACTGGTGTTCATGCACTTATTCAAATCATTCATTTTGATACCATTATTGAAAGACCTATCACTGCCTGGGTAAGAGGAGTTAATGCTTTTTTGCCGCCTTCTATTCGTGTTTTGTGGGCTCAGAAAGTGGATGATACATTCCATGCGCGATATTCTGCCTCACAACGTCACTATGAATATTTGGTATATAACGCTTCTATGCCTTCTGCGTTATGGGCAAATAAAGCCGGCTGGATTCACGATGCTCTTGATTTCAATAAAATGAAAGAGGCGATTAACTATTTCGATGGTGAACATGATTTTAGTGCGTTCAGATCTTCAGAATGCCAAGCAAAGAGCCCAATAAGAACAATAACTCATACATCTATTGAAAATTATCATCCTTTTTATCTTTTTAAATTTTCAGCGAACGGGTTCTTGCACCATCAAATTAGAAATATGATGGGTGCCATTCTCTATATTGGCAAAGGCAATTACCCGAGCGACTATATTAATGAATTGCTCTTATCAAAAGACAGAACAAAATCGCCACCGACATTCCTCCCCGACGGACTTTATCTTTCGGGCGTTGATTATGATGACCGTTATAGTTTTCCATTTATGCGCCGAACCGTGAATATTTTTGAGAATAATCATTCAAGGCTAGATCGTTAATCCTTATAATGATTACCTATCATTTTGATTTGATTCCATATTGAGAACACGCACTAAAATTTGTGGCATTACGCGTTTAGAAGATGCACAAGCTTCTATAGAAGCAGGCTGTGATGCGCTTGGATTCGTTTTTTATAAAGAAAGTCCTCGTTATATTGCTTTAGATGCTTTTAAGGCTATCGCTAAAGCATTACCTCCATTTGTCACTAAAGTAGGCTTGTTTGTTAATGCAGAGCCTGTTGATATTCAAAAGGCGATTCAGTCAGGATTAATCGATCTTATTCAGTTTCATGGTGAGGAGACCCCTCAATTTTGCAGGCAATTTGAATTCCCTTACATTAAAGCAGTGGGCGTTTCATCATCAGTGAATTTGTTACAATATGAGAAAGATTTTTATGATGCTGACGCTTTATTGCTTGACGCATCTCATGAGCACCTCAAAGGCGGGACTGGTCAAACATTTGATTGGAATTTAATTCCTAATTCACTCTCCAAGCCTGTTGTATTAGCAGGTGGTCTTACTGTAGATAATGTGAAAGAAGCCATAAAGCAGGTGAAGCCTTATGCGGTAGACGTGAGTGGTGGCGTTGAAGAATCCAAAGGTATTAAAAATTCTCTTAAAATTCAAGCATTTATAAAGGAAACTAAAGATGCAGCCGTATGATATGCCAGATGAAAAAGGCCATTTTGGTCAATTTGGCGGTGTGTTTGTCGCAGAAACCTTAATTGAGGCCCTCGATGAATTAAGGATAATGTATGAAAAATATCGTCACGACCCTGATTTTCTGAAAGAGCTTCACTATGACCTAAAGCATTTCGTAGGGCGTCCAAGCCCTATCTATCACGCTAAAAGATGGTCTGATCGAGTAGGCGGTGCTCAGATTTATTTAAAGCGCGAAGATTTAAATCATACGGGAGCACATAAGGTTAACAACACAGTCGGTCAAGCTTTGCTTGCAAAGCGCATGGGCAAGCCCCGCATCATTGCGGAAACAGGTGCTGGCCAACATGGCGTTGCAACAGCAACCATTTCTGCACGTTTGGGTCTTGAATGTGTCGTGTATATGGGATCAGAAGATGTTAAAAGACAAGCGCCCAATGTCTATCGCATGAAACTTCTTGGTGCCACTGTCGTGCCAGTGGAAAGCGGATCTAAAACGTTAAAAGATGCACTGAATGAGGCGATGCGCGATTGGGTGACTAACATCTCAACTACTTTCTATATCATTGGTACAGTGGCAGGGCCTCATCCTTATCCTATGATGGTACGAGATTTTAATTCAGTCGTTGGTGTGGAATGCAAATCACAAATGAATGAAATGTTAGGCAGGCAGCCTGATGTTGTTCTTGCGTGTGTGGGCGGTGGTTCAAATGCGATGGGTATTTTTTATCCTTATATTGACTTACCCGATGTGAGATTAATTGGTGTTGAAGCTGCAGGTCATGGCATCGAAACAGGTAAACACGCAGCACCTTTAACAGCTAATAGCCCTATTGGCGTTCTTCATGGTAATCGAACATACTTAATGCAAAATGAAGAAGGTCAAATTATTGAAACACATTCAATTTCTGCTGGCCTTGATTATCCTGGCGTCGGCCCAGAACATGCTTGGCTGAAAGACATTAAACGCGCTGAATATGTGGCTGTGACAGACACAGAGGCTTTGGATGCATTTCATAGCTTATGTCTTACAGAAGGTATTATTCCCGCACTTGAAAGTAGTCATGCATTAGCATATGCAGAGAAGCTTGCTAAAACCATGAAGCCAGACCAAGTCATTCTCGTAAATTTATCTGGCCGCGGCGATAAAGATATCAATACGGTCGCTAAAATTTCAAATATCACTCTATAAAGTTTATATGTCGAGAATTGCAAATACATTTAAAGCGCTTAAAGAAGCAAATAGAAAAGCTTTAATTCCTTATATTACAGCGGGCGATCCTCATCCTGATCTTACGGTATCTATGATGCATGCTTTGGTAGATTCGGGGGCTGACATGATTGAATTAGGTATTCCATTTTCAGATCCTATGGCAGATGGACCTACGATTCAAAGAGCAAGCGAAAGAGCTTTGGCGCATCATGTAGGTTTATCTCATGTATTTAATATGGTTAAGACCTTCAGAGAAAAAGACACTCAAACACCTATTATTTTAATGGGCTATGCTAATCCTATTGAAGCGATTGGCGCTGAAACTTTTGTGGAAAGAGCTAAAGTTTCTGATGTGGATGGCATTATTACTGTTGATTACCCTCCTGAAGAATGCACACAATTTACAAAACTTCTTAAAGAAAAAAATATTGATAGTATTTTTTTATTATCACCAACCTCAGAATTAGACAGGGTAAAATTAATTATCGAGCAAGCCTCTGGATTTTTATATTACGTCTCATTAAAGGGCGTCACAGGTGCTGCTAACATTGATATTGAGCAGGTAAAATCGAAAGTAAGTATGATTCGGGAATTAACGGATCTTCCTATTGGTGTTGGTTTTGGAGTTAAAGATGCAGCAACAGCAAAAGAAGTTGCTAAGATTTCTGATGCGGTTGTCGTGGGAAGTCGCATGATTCAGGAAATTGAGAATTCAAATAAAGACAATTTAATTCAAAATATTTCGAAGTTAATGAAAGAACTAAGAGAAGCAGTTAATTAATGATTCGAGTATATCTATGAGCTGGTTAAAAAATGTTATACCTCCAAAAATAAAACGTATTGTTGGAAGCGTATCTAAAAAAAATATTCCCGAAGGCTTGTGGTGTAAATGCCCATCATGCCAAGCTGTCCTTTATCGAACAGATCTTGAGCAAAGCATGGAAGTATGTCCCAAATGTTCCTTCCATAATCGTATCTCAGCGCGCGCACGCATAGAGACCATATTAGATAAAGAAAAAAGAAAAGAAATAGGTACACAGATTCAACCGTTAGACACTCTTAAATTTAATGATACGCAAAGTTATGCAGATCGTATTAAATCATCACAGAAGGATTTAAACGAAAAAGATGCAATCGTTGTAATGCAAGGATTAATTGAAGGTAAGCCTGCTGTAGTAGCTGCTTTTGAATTTAAATTCATGGGCGGTTCAATGGGGTCTGTTGTCGGTGAAAAATTTGTGCGAGGTATTCAGGCTGCAATAAAAGCGAAGGCTGCATTTATTTGTGTTTCTGCAAGCGGCGGCGCTCGCATGCAAGAAGGACTCTTGTCTCTCATGCAAATGGCAAAAACCAGTGCAGCACTCACTAAATTAAGTGAAGCAAAATTACCTTTCTTTTCAATTCTTACCGATCCTACCATGGGCGGAGTCTCTGCAAGCTTTGCAATGCTAGGCGATATTATTATTGCCGAACCTAAAGCATTGATTGGTTTTGCGGGCCCTCGCGTCATTGAACAAACAGTCCGTGAAAAATTACCTGAAGGTTTTCAGCGATCTGAATTTCTTTTAACGCATGGCGCGATAGATATGATTGTAGATCGACGCGATATGAAAAAGAAACTTGTCAATTTAATATCTAAATTATCTAAAAATTAATTTAACGTCCTCTAAGTCTTTACTTAAACACCCTATGAATCTTAATGATTGGCTAGGGTATATCGAATCCATCCATGCTTCATCGATTGATCTAACTTTGGATCGCATCAGGGATGTCATAGATCGCCTAGATATAAAAATCTCTGCGCCAGTAATTACTGTAGGTGGCACCAATGGTAAAGGTTCAACATGCGCTATTCTT
>CAIWQV010000077.1 GCA_903914945.1 uncultured Methylophilaceae bacterium | reverse complement strand
CTTGCTAAACAGCTTCTAGAGAAGTCTCTTGTTTGTTTAAGTGAGGCCTTAAGGTCTTCACGTGGATAATAATGAGGTTCATTCAGGTATAACTCTTCTATTTGCTTGCAATTTTGATTGTCTAGTCTATTGATACCCGCAATGAAGCAGGAGGGGTTATATTTAATTAACTCTTCAAGAATAGCTGCATATTTTGATTTTTTTTCTTGGTCAGAAGTATTTTGAATTGCTTTTTTGATAAATTGATCAAGTTGACTAGGGCTTATGCATTGGTTGATTTGTCCAATAAAAGCTTTCTGATTTTCGAGCTTTTTAATATCTATATTGTTGTTATTAGCAGCCCATAGCTGCGTATTTAAGGCTAAAAGTAGGAAAATAAGAGCTTTCATAAAGTATCCGTATAAATTAAATGGGTATTTGTCTTATTTTTTTCGAAAAAGTTCATAAAAATAAAGAAAAGGTGAATTAAGGTCAAATTCGCCTTGATATCACTTTTTAGTCAGGGCAGGGTGTCATCCATAACATACAGATAAACTTCACGAAAACATATAAGATAAAAAATATGCTTACAAAAATAAATTTTAACGGTGAGATTTTAAAAGAGAGCCGACTCAAACAAAACAAAACGCTTGATGAGCTTGCGAATGCTATATGTTCCAATTCAAGACAGCTTGAAGCAATTGAAAATAATAATTATGAAATTCTACAAGCGGCTGAAATTAGGAAAATTATTATTAAGCGCTATGCAAATGAGCTAGGGATTGAGATTGTAATTTAAGAGAACTCTTAAAGGCTATAACTAAATATTGTGAATAGTTATTTTGCTGCATCTTTTGTCGTATAGGTTTGAAATTTCATCGTGCAGCTTTTGATTGTCTGATTGACTAATAAAAGATCGACTTACATGTAAAAGCTCACACCCTCTTAAAGTATTCGCTTTCTTGAATTCAAAATCAGCCTGATCTGCAAAATCTCTTGCTAAAGAAATAATGCGACTATTATCATCAATCGCCACACTGTTGCATACAGCAAAAGCCTCACTTGCAATCAAGGCAAGAAAAATTGTGAAAATGATTTTAAGCATGACTATTATTCTCTACCTATTCATATCTTTTTCAAGCAAATTCTAATCTAGTTTTGCCATATAATTAATGAGATGAAACATGTTCTAGTTTATTCAGATTCGATCTCATGGATACTTTAAGTCACGCCCTATGGGGGTATGGTTTATTTGGCTATAAAAGATATCCTTGGACAGCTATTTTTTTTGGGGCCATGCCAGACCTCATTTCATTTGGCTTATTTATGCTAATCAATCTTATGACCGGGAGTTGGCATTTTGGTAAGCCAGCACTAGAATCTCTTCCATCCTGGATCTTTCCGGCCTACTCTATAGGGCATAGTTTTATTATATGTTTACCCATCATCTATGCTGTCTACCGATTTAATAGACCGTTAGCTATGGCAATGCTCGCCTGGCCATTCCATATCATTCTAGATTTTCCGTTTCACTCAAAAGCTTTCTTTGCTACCCCAATTTTTTGGCCAATTTCAGAATATAAAATAGACGGTATACCATGGTCACACTGGTATATATGGTATCCAAATATCTTATTCCTTTCTATTTTGATTATTTATCGCTTCAAGAAAAAATAGAATTAGCCATTAAGGTTTCAATTTGATAGCTATTACTTTACAATTGCCGAAACCTAAAGCTTAATCTGAATTAGAGGCAATTATCATGTCAGAAAAAAACAACATTGATAAGAAATTATCCACCATCAAAAATCTGCTAGCTAAGCAAAATTTGGTCGAAAACCTCATTCATAGGCAGGAAATGTCTCGCCAAGATATCGTAGAGTCCTTGGTACAGAAACAAAACTCAAATGAATTAGAAAAACTTATTACGAAGCTTGAGATTATTGAAATCGCAAGGATTCTTGAGAGTTTATTAGAGCAAGAGCGTATTGTTGTTTGGGATCATATTGAGTCAAGTCGTCGTGATGATGTGCTTCTCGAAGTTTCTGATGACATTCGTATGGATCTTGTCTCCGATGAAACTCCCAATAAAGAACAAATCACAGTGATTCGCGTTTTTGACTTATTTAAGGGCCGTTTACGCCAAATCCCAATATACAGCAGAAAAGATCTCGAAAAGGCAAAGCCTATTTGGGTAGATCTTGTCACGCCAGAAATTGAACAGCTTGAATGGGCAAGAGAGATTTTTGGTGCGCATATTCCTAATCCAAATGAGCTTACCGATTTGGAAACTAGTGCACGCTTTTATATTGAAGATAATGGTGAGATTCATCTCCATTCAAACTTCTTACTCGATACGACTAAAGAATCTAAGAATGTGACTGTCGCCTTTGTCCTTAAAGACAAGATATTATTTACAGTGAGAAATGAAGAATTACCTGTATTTAGACTTCAACGCTTAAGAGCTCGTGCAGAAGCAGGGTATGTATCGCAAGCGAAAGATGTTTTATTGGACTTATATGCGGCTGATATTGAATATTCAGCGAATGCCCTGGAAGATGTATATTCCAGACTAGAAAAAGTTGGCAAGCAAGTAGTTAAATCTTATATGACCAATAGTCAGGCCGCGACAATACTTTCTGATATTGCGATTGAAGAAGATCTCAACGGTAAAATTAGACGCAATGTGATGGATACGAGAAACGCTTTATCATTTTTAATGCGCTCAAAATTATTATCAGTGAGTCAACATGAAGATGTGAAAGAAATTTTACGTGATATCGATTCATTAGATGGCCATACATCTTTCTTATTTAATAAGATTAATTTCCAAATGGATGCTACGGTCGGCTTCTTGAATGTAAATCAAAATATTGATTTGAAGCGATTGACTATTATTAGCGTGGTGTTTATGCCAGTGAATATTATTGCAGGCATTGGCGGCATGTCTGAATTTAGCATGATGACAAATGGCATTCCATGGCCATTAGCATATGGCTCCTTTGTTTTTGTGATGATCGCTATTGGCCTACTCACTTTTATAGGCTTAAGGGCTTTTGAAAATAAACGCATAGAAAAATTAAGATCAGAAAATTCATTTGATAAATAAAAATGCTTGATCAGCATTTAAAAAAAGCCACTTAATAAAGTGGCTTTTTGTTATCTAGTAAATTTAAGAATTAGCGTGCGCGTTTAAACGTTTTGGTAGCAGGCGGTTTATTTCTAGCGAATTGATGCATTCTTCTCGAATGATTTTCGGACAAAGGTTGTCTTGCTGGAATAAGATGCTTTTTACTGTCCCCGATTAAATCTGTGCGCCCCATACGTTCTAAAGCCTCACGAAGCATAGGCCAATTTTTAGGATCATGATAGCGAATAAATGCTTTATGAAGTCGACGCACACCGCCTGCGCGAGGAATAGAAACTTCTTCACTATCATCAGTGACTTTACGTAATGGGTTTTTACCTGAATGGTACATAGCTGTTGCCATTGCCATGGGAGTTGGGGTAAAAGTCTGTACTTGATCTAATTTAAAATCATGCTCCTTTAACCATAGAGCTAAATTCATCATGTCTTCATCTGTAGCACCCGGATGTGCCGCGATAAAATAAGGAATGAGATATTGCTCTTTGCCAACTTCTTTTGAAAACCGATCAAACATTTCTTTAAATTTGTTATATGAACCCATGCCAGGTTTCATCATTTTGGAAAGTACATTTTCTTCAGAATGTTCGGGGGCAATTTTTAAATAACCGCCCACATGATGTTGCACCAGTTCTTTGACATATTCAGGAGAAGTCACAGCTAAGTCATAACGAAGTCCTGATCCGATAAGTACTTTTTTAATGCCTTTAGTATTACGTGCTTTACGGTAAAGCTCGATAAGCGCTGTGTGATCAGTATTTAAATTTTCACAAATGCCAGGATAAACGCAAGAAAGTTTTCGACAGGAAGCTTCAATTTTTTCTGATTTACAAGCCATGCGATACATGTTGGCTGTCGGCCCTCCAAGATCTGATATGACCCCTGTAAAGCCATCGACTTTATCTCTAATTTCTTCAACTTCTTTTAAGATACTTTCTTCGGAGCGGCTTTGAATAATGCGGCCTTCATGCTCTGTAATAGAGCAGAATGTACAACCACCAAAACACCCGCGCATAATATTGACAGAGAAGCGAATCATTTCCCATGCAGAAATTTTAGCGTCACCATATGAAGGGTGAGGCTTTCTTGCGTAAGGCATGCCATAAACATAATCCATTTCTTTTGTCGTAAGAGGGATGGGAGGAGCATTCAACCAGACTTCTCTATCGCCATGTTTTTGAATAAGCGCTCGTGCATTCCCTGGATTAGCTTCTAAATGGAGGACTCGAGACGCATGCGCATAAAGCACAGGATTATCAACTACTTCTTCGAAACTCGGTAAACGAACGACTTGCTTATTTCGATCAGCTTTTGGTTTTCGAACCACTTTTATAACTTGCATACCATCAGGTAATTTTTCTTCGTTCGATTTTGCATTAGTTTCACAATCACTACCTGCGCCCATTTTCATTTCATAAGGATCGACAGGGGCTTCAATTTTTCCTGGGCGGTCAAGATGTGTCGATGCAACTTCTTCCCAGCCTTCAGGAATTTTTTTACGTAAGAATGCAGTGCCTCGAATATCTTGAATGTCTTCTATTTTTTCGCCATCAGCGATGCGATGAGTGAGTTCAATAAGGGCTCGTTCTGCATTACCGAATAGCAAGATATCCGCTTTTGAATCTACAAGAACTGAGCGACGCACTTTGTCAGACCAGTAATCATAATGTGCAATACGACGAAGACTAGCTTCAATACTTCCGATTACTAATGGCACATCTGAAAAAGCTTCACGACAACGTTGTGAATAAACAAGCACGGCTCGATCAGGGCGTTTTCCAGCAATAGCACCTGGTGTATAAGCATCATCTGAGCGAATTTTTCGATCTGCTGTATATCGATTGACCATGCTATCCATATTGCCAGCGGTGATACCGAAATAGAGATTAGGTTTACCTAATACTTTAAAAGGTTCTACATTCGACCAATCAGGCTGAGAAATTATTCCTACACGGAATCCCTGGTCTTCAAGTAGTCGTCCAATTAAAGCCATACCAAAACTAGGGTGGTCAATGTAAGCATCACCTGTGACCAAAATAATATCGCAGCTATCCCAACCTAATACGTCCATTTCAGCGCGGGTCATAGGGAGCATAGGGGCCGTGCCGAATCGTTTCGCCCAATAAGGACGATATTTATTGATCGCACGAGGTGATAAAAGAGTCGCGTTTTGCATAGTTGAGTATTTTACCCTGATAAATTGATTAAACGCTTTATAATTAACTACTTAAAAATTTTTGACTGAATAAAAAAGGTAACGTAATGCATTTTGAATTGACCGACTTGGCGATTAGTTTATGTTTATTATTAGGTGCAGTCCTATATACATCAGTGGGGCATGCGGGAGCTTCAATCTATATTGCCATCATGACTTTATTTAATATTCCAAGTGCTGTGATTAAGCCCACTGCATTAGTGATGAATATTTTTATCGCCTCATTTACGAGCTGGCGTTTTATACGAAAAGGTTTTTTTGATTTAAAAGTTTTATTTCCAATCGCGATAGGCGCCATACCCTTTGCATTTTTGGGTGGTTATATCAATGCACCAAGCCATATCTACAAATCTATTGTTGGCATTATTCTTTTGTTATCAGCTATTTCTCTCGTTACGAATCTTTCTAATAAAATTGACAAAAAACTCAAGAAACCACCATTCTTCTTGGCTGTTACTATCGGTTCTTTGATTGGATTTTTAGCAGGGTTAACTGGAACAGGTGGAGGTATATTTTTATCCCCACTGATATTATTTTTAGGATGGAGTTCAACCAAAACAACTTCAGGCATCACAGCGCTTTTTATTTTAATTAATTCAAGTTTTGGCTTACTTGGAAATTATTCTTCTGTACAGAACTTACCTAATCAATTGCCTTTATTTATAACAGCAGCTCTCATCGGCGCACTGATTGGTACAACACTTGGCATAAAGTTTTATACGGCTAACACCATTAAAAAAACATTAGCATTAGTATTAGTGATTGCTGGATTTAAATTACTTCTTACCTAGGTTTAAAAGGGTAAATGAGATTCGGGGCTAGCGTTAGATAAAACGCTTCTAAAGGAATTTTGAATCCTTTCAAGCGCAATTTTATTTTCAGCTTCAAACCTTAAAACTATCACAGGCGTTGTGTTTGATGCGCGCATCAAGCCAAAGCCATCTTGATATTCAACACGTAAGCCATCGACTTTAATAATTTCTAGTGCATTATCGAATTGTGCTTCTATTTGCAATTTTTTAATTAACGCGTGAGGCTCGCCTTCCTTCATTTTAATTTGAAGTTCGGGTGTGCTAATACTATTAGGTAAGTTATTTAAAATTTCAGATGGATTATCAAAGCGACTCAATATCTCTAGGAGACGAACACCTGCGTAAATCCCATCATCAAAACCAAACCAACGCTCTTTAAAAAAAGTATGCCCACTCATTTCGCCTGCGAGCGCTGCATTTTCTTCTTTCATTTTAGCTTTGATAAGTGAATGACCTGTTTTCCACATTAAGGGCTTACCGCCTTTATCTTTAATCCATTGAAATAAATTACGAGTCGATTTCACATCAAAGATAATAGTGGCATTCGGATTACGACTTAATACATCTTCCGCAAATAATAAGAGTTGTCGGTCTGGATAAATAATTTGACCGTCTTTTGTAACTACACCTAAGCGATCTGCGTCGCCATCAAAAGCAAAACCTAACTCAGCATCACTTTTCTTAAGGTGAGCTATCACATCATTTAAGTTATGCGGTTCAGAAGGGTCGGGATGGTGATTCGGGAATGTGCCATCCACATCACAAAATAATTCTTCAACCGCACATCCAATACTCTCATAAACTTTTTTAGCGTAAGCACCTGCTACGCCATTGCCGCAGTCAATGACAATTTTCATGGGGCGTTTTAAGTGGATATGATTTTTAATGGCATGAATATAATCATTGGCAATGTTATATTTTTTTTCTTCACCTTGGCCTTTGTGAAAGATTTCTTCTTCAATGCGGGTATATAGTTTTTGTATCGCTTCGGTAGATAGCGTATCACCACCTAAAACCATTTTTAAACCGTTGTAATCAGGTGGGTTATGACTCCCTGTAACCATCACACCCGATTGAGTTTTGAGAAAGAATGTAGAGAAATACACCATGGGTGTCGTCACCATTCCTAGATTGATCACATTAATACCAGTTTGCAGTATGCCTCGAATAAGCGCTTGGGATAGTTCTGGGCCTGAGAGTCTCCCATCAAAACCAATGCAGATATCTTTTTGTTTGCGATCAAGCGCCTCACTCCCAATCGCGCGCCCTATAATTTCTACAAATGCTGGGGTAAGTGTTTTACCCACAATGCCGCGTATATCGTAGGCTTTAAAAATCTCTTTAGGAAGTAACGCCATAATTTATTTAGCTTCTTCAATCCATAAGAGCTGAATAGCTTCTAGTATTTTTTCCCCACATTTATTAGGGTCATCCTGAAAGCCTTCGAGATCTAGAATCCATTGGTACAAATCAGTAAATCGAATTGTCTTAGGGTCTATATCAGGATGTTTGTCGTATAAAGCCTCAGCAATTACCTGACTATCAGTCCAATGCATACAAACCTTCCTCTTCAATATAGATGAAAGATTATAACTTTTAGATTTTATCTAAGATAGAACTTCATTAAGAAAGATAGGTCAGACCCATGATAAAATATCATTTTTTTAGAGATAAAAATCTCTAATCATTTTAAATACATAGCGGAAATATAGACATGTTTAGCAAAGCTCAAAAATTAAGTATGGTGGATCCAGAAATTGCCCTTCAAGTCACTCAGGAAGTGAAGCGTCAAGAAGACCATATCGAGCTCATTGCTTCTGAAAACTATACAAGCCCTGCGGTGATGGAGGCTCAAGGGTCTCAACTCACAAATAAATACGCAGAAGGATATATTGGTAAGCGCTTCTATGGTGGTTGTGAATTTGTAGATAACGTTGAACAAATCGCGATCGATCGCCTAAAGAAATTATATGGTGCGGAATATGTGAATGTGCAACCGCATTCAGGCAGTCAAGCGAATCAAGCCGTCTATTTTTCAATCCTCAAACCTGGTGACACCATCATGGGCATGAATTTAGGACATGGCGGCCATTTAACCCACGGCTCTCCTGCGAACTTGTCTGGCAAACTCTTTAAGATCGTACCTTACGGCCTTAATGCTAAAGAAGAGATTGATTATGACGAAATGGAAAAACTTGCAATCGAATCGAAGCCTAAATTGATTATTGGTGGCGCGTCTGCTTATGCATTACGTTTTGATTGGGAGCGTATGTCGCAGATCGCTAAAAAAGTAGGCGCTTATTTTATGGTAGATATGGCTCACTACTCTGGATTAATCGCTGCGGGCGTTTATCCAAACCCAGTTCCTTTTGCAGACTTTGTAACATCTACAACCCATAAAACTTTAAGAGGCCCTCGTGGCGGTATTATTTTAGCTAAAGCTGAATTTGAAAAAAGCATTAATAGTTATGTATTCCCTGGTATTCAAGGCGGACCTTTAATGCATGTGATTGCAGGCAAAGCTGTTGCCTTTTTAGAGGCATTAAAACCAGAATTTAAAATTTATCAAACACAAGTCATTAAGAATGCACAAACCATGGCTGAATCATTATCTAAGCGAGGTGTGCGCATCATTTCCGGCCGCACAGAGTCGCATGTATTTTTAGTCGATTTAAGACCTAAGGGTTTAACAGGAAAAGTAGCTGATGTACTTTTAGGCGAGGCTCACATTACAGTGAATAAAAATTCAATTCCTAATGATCCAGAAAGTCCTTTTGTGACTTCAGGTATTCGTATTGGATCACCGGCAATTACAACACGTGGCTTTAAAGAAAAAGAATCAGACATGGTGGCACAAATGATTGCAGATATTCTTGACAATCCTCATGATGAAAAAGTGATTCGTGAAACTAAAGCGAAAGTGGTTGCCCTTACAGCTCAATTCCCAGTTTATGGGGCTTAACCTAAGATTTAAAAACTTCAAGTGAGATGCCCATTTTGCGGAACTGATGATACCCAAGTCGTTGACTCTAGAGTTAATGATGAAGGGAATTCAATTCGTCGTCGACGAAGATGTTCGAAATGTGACAAAAGATTTACAACATATGAATCAGTTGAATTAACACTTCCTCAAGTCGTCAAACAGAATGGTAAGCGAGAGGATTTTAGTCGAAATAAACTTCATCAGTCATTGAGTCGCGCGCTTCATAAACGCCCAGTGCCTGTTGAATATATAGAGCAAGCCATTGAACGCATTATTCAAAAAGTTTTAGCTTATGGCGAGAAAGAAATCACTGCAAGAGAGTTAGGTGAAAACGTCATGCACGAATTAAAAAAAATGGATAAGGTGGCTTACATTCGTTTTGCATCCGTGTATAGAAGTTTTTCAGACGTTGAAGACTTTCATGACGTTATCCGCGACCTTGATTAGATGAACTCTCAATCCCCTCAATTTTTCATGAGTGAAGCTTTGAGGCTTGCAGAAAAAGCCATATTCACAACATCACCTAATCCAAGAGTAGGGTGTGTCATTGTTAAAAACAATGTGATCCTGGGCCGCGGTTATCATAAAAAATCAGGCGGACCGCATGCTGAAGTCATGGCATTGGAAGAGGCAGGCAATCAAGCCGAAGAGAGTGATGTATATATCACCTTAGAGCCTTGCAATCATTTTGGTAAAACACCCCCTTGTGTCAACGCTCTCATTCAAGCGAAAGTCAAAAAAGTTTTCATTGCGATGCAAGATCCTAATCCTTTAGTTTCAGGTAAGGGTATTCAAGCATTAAAAGACGCACATATTGAAACTGAAGTGGGTGTCATGGAAGCTCAAGCTCAGATACTTAATGCTGGATTTATTTCCCGCATGTCAAAAAAATTACCTTTCGTGAGAGCGAAGCTTGCAGTTTCTTTGGATGGAAAGACTGCATTACATAATGGCAAGAGCCAATGGATTACTGGAGATGAGGCAAGACAAGATGTGCAGTATTGGCGAGCTTCCTCTTGTGCCATCATTACAGGCATTGGAACGGTCATGCATGACAATCCAAAACTCTCTGTAAGACTTTATGAAAATGCACGACAACCTCTTCGAGTGGTTGTAGATTCAGATTTAAAAATTTCATTAGATGCAAATATTCTCCATGAAAAACCTTTGCTCATTGTTTATGCAAATGATAAACATGAAAAATTAGCGCAATTAAAATCTTTAGGTATTGAATGTATTCAATTAAATAATAATGATAAGGTAGATTTAACTTCACTTCTTAAAGCACTCGCTG
The DNA here is from genome assembly GCA_903914945.1 of uncultured Methylophilaceae bacterium. Classification (GTDB taxonomy): domain Bacteria; phylum Pseudomonadota; class Gammaproteobacteria; order Burkholderiales; family Methylophilaceae; genus Methylopumilus. Next base: position 2,420 of record CAIWQV010000077.1, on the reverse strand, counting down.
AGCGAGAGATCAATGACGTGTGGATTGAAGCAGGCGAAGGTTTGAACGGTGCATTTTTAAAAGCTAATCTCATTGATGAATTAATAATTTATTATGCACCCGTGATTTTAGGTTCTGAAGCAAAAGGGATGTTCACGATACCTGCTTATGAAAATTTAGAAAATAAAATTATGACGACTGTCATAGATCATCGCTGGATCGGACAAGATTTAAGAATGCGATTCAAACTTAAATAATTTGCTATGACGCTTATTGATAGCCACTGTCATCTCGACGCATTAGAGTTTCATCATGAACAAGATGATATTATTAACGATGCGCTTGAACAGGGTGTTGGAAAAATTATTGTTCCAGCTGTAAATCGAAAAAGTTTTGATGATGTGATTGAGTTATCCAAAAAATTTCCTAATTGTTTTTATGCGCTCGGTTTTCATCCTATGTATATCAATGATATGAAGGAGGGTGATTTAGAGACATTACAATTTTATTTAAAAACATATGAACCAATTGCAGTAGGTGAGATTGGCCTAGATTTTTTTGTTACAAAAGAAAACCAATCACTTCAAGAAGAAGTCTTTGTGTCTCAATTAAAATTAGCGAATGATTTTGATTTGCCCGTGATTATGCATGTCAGACAAGCGATTGATGACGTGCTTAAAAATTTAAGGCGTTATCCTGTTAAGGGAGGTATTGCGCATGCCTTTAACGGTAGCCTGCAACAAGCTCAGATGTTGATTGAGTTAGGATTTAAATTAGGCTTTGGTGGTGCCATGACTTATTCTAGAGCGACTCATATAAAGATGTTAGCTAAAACATTACCGATTGAGTCTATTGTATTAGAAACGGATGCGCCTGATATCCCTCCGTCTTGGCTAGGACATGAAGGGCGAAATGTGCCAGGAGAACTACCTCGTATTGCAGCTTATTTTGCAGAGTTACGAGGCATTGATCTCACTTCAGTGATTGAGATATCACATCAAAATACACTCGATGCACTCCCCAAAATAGTGCAGTTATGCACATCTTCTGAGAACTTACATTAAGTTAGTCTAAAAATATCAATGGAATTAGACACATAAGATAACACATTGATTTTAAAGAACATTTATTCCGCTCAAAAAATAAGCGATTTAAAAAAACGCTTATAAATTCAAGAGTTATAAATTTATGTCAACTTTATCCACAAAGTTATCCACAGATTTTGTGGAGATGTATTTTTATCAAAACGGGTTGACAGTTCTTTGTTTTATCCATTAAAAGAAAGTCTATTAGTTCATCAAACCTGTGAAATCCCTTTCCCTCTTTGAGAAACCTCAAACTTCAATTGTGAGACACATAGCTTTAAAGTAAAATAGACTCCCGTCAGCAATTATTTAAAAGCCTTTCCATGACCAAATACGTGTTTGTTACTGGCGGTGTCGTTTCTTCCTTGGGAAAAGGTATCGCAGCCGCTAGTCTCGGCGCAATCTTAGAGTCACGTGGCATCAAAGTAACGATGCTCAAACTAGACCCCTATATTAATGTCGATCCAGGCACGATGAGCCCTTTTCAGCATGGTGAAGTTTTTGTCACCGATGATGGGGCAGAGACCGATCTTGATCTTGGTCATTACGAGCGTTTTATTTCAGCACGCATGGGCAAGAAAAATAATTTCACCACAGGTCAAATTTATGACAGCGTCATTCGTAAAGAGCGTCGTGGAGAATATCTCGGTAAAACTGTTCAAGTCATTCCTCATATTACAGATGAAATTAAACTGCACATTAAGAATGGCGCTGATGGCGCTGATGTTGCAATCGTCGAAGTAGGCGGTACTGTTGGCGATATCGAGTCACTTCCGTTTTTAGAAGCTATTCGTCAAATTGGATTTGAAGAAGGCCGCGAAAATGCTTGCTACATTCATCTCACATTACTCCCTTACATTTCGACTGCAGGCGAATTAAAAACAAAACCAACTCAACACTCTGTCAAAGAATTAAGAGAGATCGGTATTCAGCCAGATATTTTAATTTGTAGAGCGGACCGTGCTATTCCTGAGGATGAGAGAAAAAAAATAGCTCTATTCACCAATGTGCCACCTGAAGCGGTAATCTCAGCAGTCGATTCTGATTCTATTTACAAAATTCCAAGTTTATTGCATCAACAAATGATCGATGAAATCGTTTGTCATAAATTAAATATTCTTGCAAAGCCAGCTGATTTATCAAGCTGGGACAAAATTACTGACGCACTCAAACATACGAAGCATCATATTGATATCGCATTTGTAGGTAAGTATGTCGATCTTACTGAATCTTATAAGTCGCTTTCGGAAGCATTAATTCATGCAGGCATTCATACATCTTCAAAAATTAAAATTCATTATCTTGATTCAGAAGAAATTGAAAAGAGCGGGACGAAAGCATTAACTAAGATGGATG
>CAIWQV010000076.1 GCA_903914945.1 uncultured Methylophilaceae bacterium | reverse complement strand
ATTGAAATTCCTCGATACACCATTAATATGGCAAAAGAGGGCTAAGCTTTTATTTTGCGTTTTGAAGGTGGGAGAATGCCACTATACTTAAGCAGTAAATTCTGTTGTCCAGATAGTTTATTGAGGCTAGCTAAAGATTTTGTTTGTTTATAAAATCCCTGCTCGTTCATGATCCAACTCGATGTATCTTTTAATAATTCGTTCAAGCCTTCACTAATCACTCTCTGTTTTAAAACTGGATCAAGCACTGGGAAGGCAACTTCAATTCTTCTAAATAAATTACGGTCCATCCAATCCGCGGAGGACAAATATAACTCTTCCTTGCCGTGCGAGTAAAAATAAAAAATGCGGTGATGCTCTAAAAACTGTCCAACGATAGATCTCACTCTAATATTTTCAGATAAGCCCTTAACTTTTGGTTTAAGTGCGCATACCCCTCTTACAATCAAATCAATTTGAACGCCCGCTTGAGAAGCTTTATAGAGCTCATTGATAATAGCAGGCTCCAATAATGCATTCACTTTAGCTACAATTCTAGCGGGCTTGCCAAGCTTTGCAGCTCTTGCTTCAGCTTGAATATGTTTCACAATCTGATCAAACATCGTAAAGGGTGAATGCCATAACGTTTTTAATTTAATCATACGACTCGTGCCGGTAAGCTGCATAAAAACTTTATGTACGTCATCGCAAATGGATGTATTAGAAGTCATCAATCCAAAATCGGTATATAGCTTAGCGGTTCTTGGGTGGTAGTTTCCAGTGCCCAAGTGCACATAGCGCTTTAAAGTATGCTCTGGTTTTTTTCTGCCTTTGGCTGGCAATAACTCTTTTCTCACAATCATGATCATCTTGGCATGACATTTATGTTTGACTACGCCGTAGACGACGTGCGCTCCGACTTCTTCAAGCTTCGCTGCCCATGAAATATTTGTTTCTTCATCGAAACGCGCTAAGAGTTCTACTATAACAGTTACCTCTTTACCGTTTTTTGCGGCTTCAATTAAGGCATCCATCACAGGAGAAATATTCCCCGTTCTATAAATGGTTTGCTTGATGGCTAATACATCAGGATCCTTCGATGCTGTTCGTAATAGATTTAAAACGGGCTCGAAACTTTCATATGGGTGATGAAGTAAAATATCTCGCGTTTTAAGGTCATCAAAAATTGATCCTTTAATCGAAGGTAATTTTGGTGTGTGAGATGGAAATTTTAAGTCAGCTCGATTGACGATATCAGCCACCTGCATCAATCGCATGAGATTCACAGGCCCATCGACACGATAACAATCTTCAGGGTTTAAATCACAAGACTTTCTTAAGTATTTAAGTAAGTGATCAGGAATGTCAGAAGATACTTCAAGTCTTACCGCATCACCAAGGTGTCTTGTTGAAAGCTCACCCTTCAAAGATTCTTTTAAATCAGAAATGTCATCGTCTGATACAAATAGATCAGAATTTCTCGTCACTCGAAATTGATAACAACCTGTGATCTTCATACCAGGAAAAAGCTCATGCACAAAGGTTTGCATGAATGTTGAGAGAAGCACTATGTTGTAAGGTTTTTGACTGATTCGCGCTGGCATTTGAATCACGCGCGGAATGGATCGGGGTGCTTGCACAACGGCTAGTTTAGGTGTCCTTCCAAAATCATCCTTACCTTCTAGCGTCACAAAAAAGTTTAAGCTCTTGTTGATTACTTTCGGAAAGGGATGGGCTGGATCTAAAACAATCGGTGTCAGTAAAGGGGTTAATTCTTTTTCAAAATAATTTTTAGCCCAGCGATGCTGGCTAGGTGTCCATGCATTTTCAAGATGTAAGTGCACCCCTTCTCTTTCAAGTTTAGGCAGAATATCTTTTTGGAATATTTTGTACTTATGACTAACGAGTGTTTGTGTTTCTTTGACAATGTTAAGGTAGGATTCAGCAACAATCAGTCCATCCTGCGTTTTACTCTTAGGGCTTTTTCTGAGCTGTTCCTTTAATACGGCAATACGAATCTCAAAGAACTCATCTAAGTTACTAGACACAATACATACATATTTAAGACGCTCAAGCAGAGGGGTTTTAGGATTTTGTGCTAAGGCAAGGACGCGTCGATTGAACTCGAGCAGGCCTAACTCACGATTTAATAAATTAAGTTTTGATTTCACGACATTCATACTATCATTGTGATTAATGAATATGACATTTAAATGACATTGTCATAGATATGTCATAAATTTCATTTAAATTAGCACCCTTTATGATCCTATCAAAACTTAAAACCGACAAGAGCTCCCCTCAAACGAATGGTTTGTATGCTTCAATAGACTTAGGCTCTAATAGCTTTAGGATGATGATCGCAAAAATCAATTATCTCCCAACAGGTGTTCAATTTCAAACCATTGATACTCTAAGAGACACCGTAAGGCTTGCGGGAGGGCTTAATAAAGACAATGAACTAAGCGAAGAGTCAATGACCAAAGCCCTTGCGGCTATTTTAAGATTTGGTGATCGCTTAAGAAGCTTCAGTCCTAACCAAGTCGTAGCGGTTGCAACCAATACATTCCGTGTCGCGCGAAATGCCAAAAAATTTATCGATGAAGCAGAAAAGCTCCTAGGATTTCCTATTGATGTCATTTCCGGTAACGAAGAAGCCAGGCTCATTTATATTGGTGCTTCAAATATCGCACCTATGTGCGTGGGCAAGCGACTTGTATTTGATATTGGTGGGGGCTCCACCGAAATCATTATTGGTGATGGCCATGAGCCAAAACTTTTAGAGTCACTGCCTATTGGATGCGTATCTTTTAGTCAAAGATTCTTTTCTGAGGGCGAAGTTAATGAAGAAAATTTTAAAGCAGCACAAAATGCAGCGTTAAAAGAAATTAAAGCGATTGCTCCTTTCTACAAAAAAATGGGCTGGGAGCAAGCCATTGGTT
>CAIWQV010000075.1 GCA_903914945.1 uncultured Methylophilaceae bacterium | reverse complement strand
ATTGATCAATATCATGTATTATACCCTGATTCTATTGACCTTTCTTGGGTTTGAAGCGCCACTTTTTTTAAAGAAATTCTAACGACAACCATGCTTAAAAAATTATTTAGTTTCGATCAGTTTATGGCAAATGACATTGCTATCGATTTGGGTACTGCCAACACGTTAATTTACATTCGAGGCAAAGGCATTGTTTTAGATGAGCCCTCTGTTGTGGCAATTCGTCATGAAGATGGGCCAAACGGGCCGTATAGCAGAAAAGCTTTGTTAGCAGTTGGTATCGAAGCTAAAACCATGCTGGGTCGTTCGCCGCAAAATATTCAGGCGATTCGCCCTATGAAAGATGGCGTGATTGCTGACTTCAATATCACCGAAGATATGATTAAGTTTTTTATTGCAAAAGTCCATGACACACGATGGTTTGTGCCAAGTCCACGCATTATTATTTGCGTGCCTTATGGGGCGACACAAGTCGAACGCAGAGCCATCCGAGAGTCTGCTGAAAGAGCCGGCGCTAAACAAGTGTTCCTGATCGAAGAGCCCATGGCAGCCGCAATTGGTGCAGGCCTGCCTATTAGTGAGGCCACTGGATCTATGGTCATTGACGTAGGGGGTGGTACGACTGAAGTCGGTATTATTTCATTAGGCGGTATTGTCTATGCCAAATCTGAACGTGTAGGTGGCGACAAAATCGATCAAGCCATTATTGACTATTTGAGACGTAACTACGGCACGCTCATTTCTGATCCTACGGCCGAAATGATTAAGAAAAAAATTGGCACTGCATTCCCGATGTCTGAAATCTTAGAACTCGAAGTCACAGGACGAAATCTTGCTGAAGGACTCCCTCGCAGACTCAAAATTAATAGCAATGAAATTCTAGAAGCACTTCAAGAACCCTTAAATGCAATTGTAAGCGCTGTGAAATCAGCCCTTGAACAAACGCCGCCTGAATTGGGTGCCGATATTGCCGATAATGGTATGGTATTAACCGGTGGTGGTGCACTTCTAAGAAATCTAGATCGCTTACTCATGGAAGAGACAGGTATCCCTGTTGTCACTGCAGACGACCCTCTGACTTGCGTTGCGAGAGGCTGCGGCAAAGCGCTTGAATCACTCGATCAATTCTCGACCGTATTTGCTCACGAATAATTCTTTATTTTTTTACTTCATTAATAGCTAAAGCTTAATGATTAAATCTCACGAACGCTCATCTAAGCTTTTCAATAAAGGGCATTCTCTTTTATCTAAATTTTTATTAATTACTTTGATATCAATTGTATTGATGGGTATCGATTTTCGTTTTCATTATTTAAAAGATATTCGACAAGCAACGAATTTTCTCTCTAAACCTTTTCATGCGGCGCTTAATTTTCCAAATACTATTTACACTTTGACGACACAATATTTTGCTAATCAGTCTCATTTGATTCATGAAAATGAACTGTTAAAGTTTGATATCGATCGCCTGAAAGCCGATCTTCAGCGTTTAGACTTTTTAGATCAAGAAAATAATCAATTAAAAAATTTACTTGAAATTAAAAATTCAAAGAAATTTAAAACTGAAGCGGTGAGTATTATTTATTCACGCTTCGATCCATTTAATCAAAAAGTCATTATTGATGGAGGCCAAAATAAAAATTTTCAAGCGGGACAGCCTGTGATTGATGCCCTTGGCCTCGTCGGACAAATTAGTAATGTTTTTCCTGAAACAAGTGAAGTCACACTTCTTATAGATAAAAAAATGTCTGTGCCAATTCAAATTCAGAGAAATGGTTTAAGGGCGATTACAAATGGTGATGGTCAAAGTGAAATGATTTTAATCTCTCATTTGCCGAGCAGTGTCGATGTGATTCAAGGAGATATTATAAGAACTTCGGGGATCGATACAATTTACCCTGAAGGACTTGCTGTTGCAGAAATTTTGGAAATTCATAATGACCCTAAATTACCTTTTGCGAAAATTATTTGTAAACCCATAGCGTCTATTCGCAATCACACTCACTTACTTGTCGTCATGCCATTAGGTAATTTAAATAATTCGATACCCTTTAAAAATGATAAAAAATAATAAATCATTTGTCATTTCTTTGCTTATTGCAGCGATATTAAATTTAATTCAATTTAAAATTTTAAATGTTGATTTAACCCCAGATTTTATTTTACTCACACTTATCTTTTGGTTTTTTAAAAGCCCAGCCTCAGTTTCTATCTCGCTATTTTGGTTTATAGGTCTCCTTGTAGATATATTTATGGGCGATTTATTAGGTCAATATGCGCTCACTTATGCATGCTGTTATTTTATAGCCCAGTATTTTGTAAGCAAAATACTGCTTAACAATAAATACCAAAAACTTCTTTATATTTTTTTAATCTTCTTGGGCGCGCAAATTATTATGTTAATGATTAATGTGATGCATGATCTTCACTACCCAGGAGCTAGCTATTTTATTCAAAGTTTCAGCGCTATCATTATTTGGTATAGCTTATCTAAATTTAAATTTTTTAAATTAGATCGCTAATATCCTAAGGCGATCTTAAAGATGTCTTATATTAAAAATAGTCAGAATATCTATAAATCGCGCTACTTCTTTAAGCGCAGATTAGCCCTTCTCTCTGTCGTGATATTGATTGCTTTTTCTGTCATCATCGGGCGATTTTTTTATTTACAGATTTTTAAATATGACTTTTATAAAGGCTTGTCAGAAAATAATCGTATCGCTTTAATCCCTAATGTGCCCAAGCGAGGAATTATACTTGATCGTAATGGGATCATTATGGCTGACAACTATTTTGACTATACTTTAGAAATCACGCCTTCTAGAGTGACTAATCTTAAAAAAACGATTGATGATTTAACCCCTATTGTCGAATTAAGCGCTAGCGATTTAAAACAATTTAGAAAAATTCTAAAAGAAGGCTCTTCTTTAGATAGCGTTCCCATCAAAACACATTTATCAGAAACTGAAGCGGCAAGATTTGCTACCAATAAATTACGATTTGACGGCGTAGAAATTAAATCGAGAGTATTTAGACGCTACCCCAAAGGGGCTTTCGCTTCTCATCTGATCGGTCATATCAATCGCATTAATGAAGAAGATAAGGAAGCCATTAAAAAATTTGGTTGGCAACAAAACTATAAAGGTACCGACTCAATAGGGAAGCTCGGCATTGAAAAATTTTATGAAGAAAAGCTCCATGGTAAAACTGGATTTCAAGAAGTTGAAATTGATGCTAATGGTAATTCAGTTCGTATTTTAGATAACACGCCGGCTATTGAGGGTGATGCCATTACATTATCCATTGATTCTAATTTACAAGAGATTGCTGAAAATGCTTTTAATAACTACCGGGGTGCGCTTGTCGCTATCAATCCAAAAAATGGTGAGGTGCTTGCTTTTGTAAGTCGGCCTCTTTTGAGAACTTCTTTTTAATTGCTGAAAAATCGGTCTTTTTTATACCTGCCATAATATTGTTTTAAAAAATGGGGT
>CAIWQV010000074.1 GCA_903914945.1 uncultured Methylophilaceae bacterium | reverse complement strand
ATTGATTAAATACTTCGCTTATTAAATCAACACGTTCGTTGTAATTATATTCGCTTGATAATCCCCAGTTTATTTTTTCTTTACGTTCATCTGTTAAATGCGTCACACCTAAATTAGTATGAATAACTAATCGATCATTGTAAGGATAGCTAATAGGCACATTAAGATACCAATCTTGTATAACTTTATTCATTGTTCTTTTGGGATCCCTTGCATTACCAAGTACGATGGAATAACCTGTCTGATTAATATCTATAGGACGAATAATTGATTTAATTTGGTAGATCTCATTAGCAAAACTTGAGTGACCATTCTCACCTTAAAGACTTCCTCCGATCGTAATTTCAGCATTCTCACCAACATTACAACCAGGTTGTGCCCAATACTCCGTCATATGTTTTGAGTCCCTCACCCAGCTCTCTAATTGGCAAGACTTAGGGTCAACAATGCGAGCGTCATCTGTCATCATAGGCCGAGCAGCTTGAGCAACACTAAATGTGTTAAAACTTATAATCAATATCAGTATTTTTAATAAATTATTCATAATGGGTTGCTATCATACAGAAATAGTTTGAGTTTACAATTGTAAGACTATCAAACTAATTATTTTTTTTAGGAGTATAGAAATTGAATTTGTTTAAAAAAATTTGGCTTGCCTTATGTCTTTCAATTATATTTTGTAGTGCATCGTCTTTTTCAAAAGAAGAACAAGAAGACATTTTATATATGGACGTTGGTATCTTTAATCTCGATAGCACCATTCCTCCGCCACCTATTTCCTCTTCATTTGAATACAAGCTTGAAATTGAGTTTATGAAAAGTAAAATAGCAAAACTTTCCGATGCTCAAAAAGATTTAGCTATTAAGGATGCTGTAAATGAGAGTGCAGGTTTCTTTTCAGATACCCTTCCTGGTTTTGATATTACTAAGTTGCCAAAAACAAGGTCGCTCTTTGATAAGGTTAAATATAATGCAGGGTATGAAGCGAAAGTATTTAAAAATTATTTTAAGACTAAGCGGCCTTATCAAGCGGATTCAGAAATTCAAGCATGTGTCGCACCAAAGCCTAGTAATCTAGATCGAAGCTATCCTAGCGGGCATACAACTATGGGCTATGCTATGGGTGTTGTGTTAGCCAATCTTATTCCTGAAAAAGCAAAAGAAATTATGGAAAGAAGCCGTTTGTATGGTGAGAATAGAATTAACTGCGGGGCTCATTTTCCATCCGATGTATCCGGCGGCCAAGTTTTAGGCACCTTAGTTGCGAAAGAGCTACTTAAGAATAATAAATTTCAATTACTCATGAAAGCTTCAAAGGAAGAGCTCACATCAGCTGGTTTAACTCATTAAAATTAAGCTAGGAAATGCTTAGCGTAACGAGGATTAATATCCTTTAAGAATAGCATCGTTAAAAAATCTGCCGTATTAAAATCTGGATCCCAAGCAGGGTCGCCACATACCTTGGCACCGATGCGTAAATATCCCTTTAGTAGAGCTGGTGGTTCGACATCCAAATCCTGATCAAGCTCATGTATAGGCAGCGGTAATTTTGGTGTCACACGATATTCAATACTTGATAAATGCGATTGGTTAATTTTTTTTGCTAAACTTGCGGCATAGTGACCACCGTCTCCCATAGGGACGCTAGCACAGCCTATCATAACTTCGTAGCCATGTTTTTTCATATACTGAGCTAAGCCACTCCACAGAGCCATAATCACGCCACCTGTGCGATAGTCTTTATGAACACATGATCGACCCACTTCAACCATCTTGTCTGATAAGTGCATAAGACGATCTAAATTAAATTCTAAATCCGAATAATAAAATCCTGCTTCTTTAGCTTTATGAGGGGCTAACACGCGATAGGTACCTATCACCTTTAATGTCTCTGTGTCGCGAATGAGAAGGTGATCACAATATTGGTCCAAGATATCTTTATCTATTTTTTCATAATTGGAAGGTAAGTGAGCGCCCATTTCTTCAGCAAATACTTTGTATCTTAATTGTTGAGCCTCTTTTACTTCATTATCATTTTGTGCCCATGAAATTTGGATATTGTCTTTTTGAATATGTTGGGTTGGGTGCTCTTGCTTTTGAATGGCCAATTCATTTAACAAAGCTGGATCTAAAGTTAATTCGCTCATATAAAGCCCTCTATAAAGTTTGTACTACTT
>CAIWQV010000073.1 GCA_903914945.1 uncultured Methylophilaceae bacterium | reverse complement strand
TTTCTCATGGGAGGTATAGGAGTAAAGCCCTCTTTAAATCTTTGCACACGCCCACCTTCATGATCCACAGCTATTAAAAAGTCATGGCCTCTTATTTTTCTAATAGCGTCGGTTAATATTTTTAATTGAGCCGTGTCTTTATAGTTTCTTGCAAATAAAATAATTCCACCCACCATGGGATGCGAAATTCGTTTCATGTCGTCGCTATTTAATGCAAGCCCTTCAACATCAATCATTAATGGGCCTATCGTCATCTTGATTGCTTGCTGTTCATATTATTTAAAAATAAAAGGATTAAAGTTAGTCTCTGTATCAAAATAATCTAAATTTTCTTTCTTCTTTAGAAAGGCAACAATTTTATAAATCACAGGTGTAAATAAGACTTCGATGAGTGTTTTAGCAAAGAACTGTGCTATCACAACTAAAATCAATTTGTCATTTGGAATAATGCTACTGTTATAAAAGGCTAATGGATAAAATAAAACAGAATCGATCGCTTCTCCTGCAATGGTCGAAGTAATGGTTCGGCTCCATAGATATTTGCCCTTGGTCATAATTTTCATTTTTGCTAACACGAAAGAGTTTGCAAATTCGCCGGCTGCAAAAGCAATCAAGCTTGCTAAAGAAACTCGCCAAGCTGAGCCAAAAGCAATTTCGTAGGCATCTTGATTCTTCCAAAAGGGGGCAGGCGGCAGTGCCACAATCATCCAAGCCATAAAAGACGCAAAGGCAAGCGCAATAAAACCTGCCCATATCACTCTTCTTGAAGCTGCGTAACCGTAAACTTCAGTTAGGATGTCGCCAAAAATAAATGAAATAGGGAAAAATAAAACACCAGCTCCAAAAGTCAGTATGCCAAAAAATGGAACTTCAATTTGGGAAATTTTAGCGGGTCCAATTAAATTGGACGTGATCAATACCGTCACGAATGCTGCCATGACGAGATCGTAATATCGGTATTGATTTTTATACATATAAAATATTAAGTCTCACTGATCAAGACGTGATCACCAATTTGAATTTGATTAAATAACTCTATGACATCTTGATTATTCATACGAATACATCCGTGTGAAGTCGGTTTACCTAAATTTATTTCTTCGTCAGTGCCATGGATATATATAAAACGTTGCATAGTGTCTTGGTTACCTAATCGATTAAATCCAACCTCAAGGCCTGAAAGCCAAATGATACGAGTTAAAATCCAATCTTCTTTAGGATGAGATAATGACATCGATGGATTCCATATTTTTCCTGTCGGTCTTCTTCCCACAAATTGAGAATAAATAGGCATGTCTTCACCAATTTTTGCACGTACTTTATGGCGGCCTAGCGGTGTACAAAAACTACTTTTGTTTTGGCCTGTGCCTTTTGCAGCGGAAGACACAATAAAAGACTTCTCTAATGAAGCGTCATCGCGATATAAAAAAAGTTTTTGTTCTGAGATTGAAATTTTAATATGCATAATTAAATGATTATTTAAGATTCCATTTTTACAAATAAAGCGATCGATTCCACATGTGATGTATGTGGAAACATATTCACAATACCAGCTTTATCTAGCCTGTAACCTTTCTCATTGACTAATATTTGCGCATCTCTCGCAAGCGTAGCCGGGTTACAAGATACATACACAATCAATGAAGGATTAATGTCATCATCAATAAGCTGAACGAGTTGGAATGCGCCATCTCTCGGAGGATCGATAAGCCATTTATTCGCTTTACCTAATTGTAATAATAATTCTTTTGTGATTTCAAACAAATTCATACATTGATAATCCACCAAGCTTTCTAAGTCATTTTCATCACGGCATTGCTTTGCTCTTTCTAGGAGTGAAACTGAGCCTTCAATCCCCGTCACTTTTGAACCAGATCTTGCAATAGGTAATGTAAAGTTTCCTAAGCCACAAAAAAAATCAAGAATCCGATCATCATGGGAAGGCTTTAATAAGCTCATAGCCCTTCTGACTAACACTTGATTAATAAATGGATTGATTTGCGTAAAGTCATAAGGCATAAAATTAAATTGAAGGCCAAATTCTTTTAGGGTGTAAGAGAGTTTAACGTCATCTTTTTTTGACAAAGGCTTAACCGTATCAGGCCCTTTTGACTGCGTCCAAAATTGCACGGGGTATTGAGATGAAAATGTATTTAACAGGAATTCGTCATTATCATTTAATACATCCAAGATTCTTAACACTAAAACTAAGTGATTTTGGTCAGCAGCAAATTCAATTTGAGGAATTTTGTCTTTAATTGAAAGCTTCGTAATTAATTCTTGAAGTTGCGGCAAAATATCAGAGAGATTTTTAGGTAATACTTCACAGCTAGAAATATCTGCAATGAAATGTGTTCTTTTTTCATTAAATCCTACAAGCGCCTTGTTTTTCTTAATCACAAATTTAACTCTTAAGCGACCTTTATACCGGTAATGCCATGAAGGCCCCGCGAGAGGCGTGAGTATTGTTTCGGGTTTTACTTTACCAATGCGTGATAGTGTATTTTCAAAGACTCTTTGTTTGGCTGCGATTTGTGCTTGAAATTCAAAATGCTGCATAGAACAACCGCCGCAGCGGTTGAAGTGATCGCATTTAGGCTTCACCCTTAAATTAGATTGTCGAATGACTCTTTCTGTAAATGCAATTTCGTAGGTTGGCTTTCTAACGTAGGATTCAAATTCTACAAGCTCACCTTGAAGTGCGCCTTCAACAAAAATAGCTTTGCCATCAATGTGAGTCACCCCCCTACCCTCTTGATCAATATTTTCTATTGTGGCGAGTACTAATTTTTTTTTTAGATTTAATATCCTCTTGCATTGGGGAAACTTAAGATTTCCAAGCGGACAAAAATTCATCCCAATAATCTTTTTGATATTCTTGAATTGTATTTTTTATTAAATTAATTTCTGCTTCATATTCTTTTTGATTAAGCAGGCCCTTGATCAATTGAAATTTTAAATAAACAAGATACGTATTGGCGACATCAGTTTCACAATAGTCTCTGATGGATTGAATATCTCCCTCTCTGTAGGTATCCCACACTTTACCCCCGTCCATACCTAACTTACCGGGAAAGCCGCATAGTTTTGCAATATCATCTAAAGGTGCATTATTTTTACCCTGAAACATCGCCAAAAATTCCATTAAGTCAGTATGGCGGGTGTGATATCGGCTTAAGTAATTATTCCACTTAAAATCTTTATCGATTTCACCCATATCTAAATACTTAGATGCATTAATGCCATACATTAATGCTCTGTAATTTAAAACAGGCAAATCAAATCCTGAACCATTCCAAGAGACCAGTGTAGGCGTATATTTATCTATGCCATCAAAAAAACGTTGGATGACTTCTTCTTCTGGATCATCAAGTTCGCCAAGTGTCCAAATTTTTAATTGGTCTCTTTCTCGAAGCACACAAGAGATCGCTACAATCTTTTGAAGATGATGTTGCAGAAAATCAGAGCCATTTTTCTGCCTTCTTTTATATAAGGCTGCATTGACTACATCATCATCAGATAAATTCTTATCTAATGCGTATAAGGATCTAATGCCTTGAATATCAGGAATGGTTTCAATATCAAAAACTAAAATAGGGACCAAAACGTTAACCTGAAAATAAACTAGAGGACAAATATCGATCGCCGCGATCACAGCAAATGGAAACAATCACAGCATTTTTATTTGCCTGCGCGATTTGCAGAGCCACATAGAGACCTCCACCTGTCGATGCCCCTGAAAAAATACCTTCCTCTTTAGCAAGTCTTCGCGCAGTGGCTTCTGCATGTTGTTGACTCACATATTCAATACGGTCAATATTTTTTGCATTATAAATTTTAGGCAGGTAAGCGTCTGGCCATTTACGAATCCCAGGAATTTGCGCCCCTTCTTCTGGTTGCACACCTATAATTTGAATGTCTTTATTTTTTTCTTTTAAAAATTGAGATGTACCTACAATCGTACCCGTGGTCCCCATGCTAGAAATAAAGTGAGTGATGCGGCCTTGGGTATCTTTCCAAATTTCAGGCCCAGTCCCTTCATAATGTGCCTTAGGATTATCGGGATTGCTAAATTGATCTAATACAAAGCCTTTGCCTTCTTTTTGCATCTTTAATGCAGTGTCTCTTGCAAACTCCATGCTTCCCTCTTGAGAAGTTAAGATGAGCTCCGCGCCAAACGCTTTCATAGTTTGTCGTCTTTCAATCGTTTGATTTTCTGGCATCACCAAAATCATTTTATAGCCTCTCATCGCGGCGACCATGGCGAGTGCTATACCTGTATTACCGGAAGTTGCCTCAATCAAGGTGTCGCCAGGCTTAATGTCGCCCCTTAATTCAGCGTTGTAGATCATAGAGAATGCGGCTCTATCTTTCACTGAGCCTGCTGGATTATTACCTTCTAATTTCAGATGGATGATGCTTTCTGAATGACCATGCATGCGCTGTAAAGCTACGAGAGGTGTATTACCAATAAAATTTTCTAATTGCATTATTTTAAATTCATCCGAAATAATAGAACGCTATATACAAAAAATAAAATAAATCCGATTAAAGCTAATTCAGGAATTGTGAGCCCTAGGAAAGTCCAGTCTATATGAGAGCAATCCCCTGTGCCTTTAAAAAGCAAATTCAAAGCTTTTGAAAATGGAAAGTTTTCAAACATGTAATTTAAATCCACGCCACATTCAGAGGGAGCATCAATGGCTTTTGATTGAATTAAGATATGTTTGAACGAAAATACCATACCTATAATTGAAGTGGCAGATAAGAAAGCTACAGATATTTTTTTTATGACATCGCTGGGTCTAATAAATGCATTCATTAAGAAAAGTAACCCTAAGACCATAAAAATAATTCTTTGAGTGATGCATAAAGGGCAAGGCTCCAGATTGTATTTTTTTTGAATAATTAATGCTAATGCAACCAAAAAATAAGCCGCAAAAAAGCCAATTAAGTAGGCTTGTCTATGTGATAAAAAAAATTTCTTCAATTAAAGCTCTTTAGTTATTCATTAACTCTATAATGAAGATAATTGTAACGGATATCCTTCTAGTTTGATTAATTCAACACCAATAAATACCTCTAAGCCGAGCGAAACCAAGGTTTTTTCTGTCAAAGAAATCAATCGCCTTGTCAGAGAGCTCCTTGAGCAAAGTTTCCCTTCATTTTGGATTACGGGTGAAATTTCTAATTTCATAAGCGCATCTTCTGGGCACTGGTACTTTTCCCTTAAAGATGAAGAAGCTCAAGTGCGCTGTACCATGTTTAAAAATAAAAATATGGCTGCTGAATGGATTCCAAAAAATGGCGAAAAAATTGAAGCAAAATGCTTGATTGGTTTATATGAAGCTCGAGGTGAATATCAACTTAATATTGAGCAGATAAGACATGCAGGTGCAGGACTTCTATCAGAAGCCTTTAATCAATTAAAAGAAAAGCTTCTTAAAGAAGGTCTTTTTGAAGTTTCTCGCAAAAAATCCATCCCTCAATTTCCTAGATCTATTGGCGTCATCACCTCACCTACCGGGGCTGCCATTGAAGATATTCTCATTACGCTTAAGAGGCGAAGCCCTCATATTCCAATCATCATTTATCCGAGTCTCGTTCAGGGCAAGGAAGCACCCCCGGCTATTGTGAGAGCCATTGAAACTGCCAATGCTAGAGAAGAATGTGATGTGCTTATTCTTGCGCGCGGTGGAGGTTCGATTGAAGACTTATGGGCTTTTAATGAAGAAATTGTGGCGCGCGCAATTGTTGCGTCAAAAATACCGACTATTACAGGTGTTGGACATGAGACTGATTCGACGATAGCTGACTTTGTTTCTGACTTAAGGGCGCCGACACCTACCGGCGCTGCTGAACTCGTGACAAGCCATACTTTCGAACTTATTAAAACCATTCAAGTATATAAAAATCAATTAAATAAGTTAATGGCGGGCCTTATTCGTGAATTAGTTCAGAAAATTGATTACCTAGAAAAACGCCTTGTATCCCCTCGCCAACAAATTCAAAGGCAAAAAGAACAGTTTTATCAATATATACAAAGGATTAATCAAAGCATGAAGAATGTGGTGATCCAATATCGCTTACACATTGATAAATTGAAATTGAACTTGGATCACTTAAGTCCCCATGCCGTTTTATCAAGGGGTTATTCCATCATTACAGATGTTGATGGTCAGATAGTAAATAATGTAGCCCAGCTAAAGCTTGATGATAAAATTCATATTCAATTGAACCATGGACAAGCTGACGCAAATATTTCAGATCTTAAAGATAAAGAATTTTAGATTGAATTAAAAACACTTAAGCACACATGGAAGACAATAAAAAAAATACGCACAAAGCCTCACTCGCTACCCTTTCACTTGCAGCTTTAGGGGTTGTGTTCGGTGATATCGGTACAAGCCCGCTTTATACAATGAAAGAAGTTTTTTCTTTAGGTCATCATTCCATTGAACTTAACTCATTTAACATATTAGGTATCTTATCCATGATCTTTTGGTCATTGATTATGATCGTATCTGTTAAGTACGTAGCGTTTATTATGCGAGCGGATAACAGGGGTGAAGGAGGTATTATGGCCCTCTTATCATTGGCCAATAAAAACACTTCCACGCCACAGATGAAAAGTTTAATTATTAGGCTGGGTATTTTAGGTGCATGTATGTTTTATGCGGATGGCATGATTACACCTGCCATCTCTGTTTTGTCTGCTATTGAGGGACTTGAAGTTGCAGCCCCTTCTCTTCATAGCCTCATTATTCCCATCACTCTCATTGTGTTACTTATTTTATTTTGGGCGCAGAGTCGAGGTACAGGCCTAGTAGGCGCATTGTTTGGCCCCGTTATGTTTTGTTGGTTCGTTGTGCTTGCCTTATTAGGTATTGTAAATATTATTCATGAGCCAACTGTTTTAGCAGCAGTGAACCCAATGCATGGATTTAATTTTCTTCATGCACATCCTCTTGCAGGTTTTGTGACGCTTGGTGCTGTTGTTCTTTCAGTTACAGGCGCTGAAGCACTCTATGCTGACATGGGACATTTTGGCCAAAAACCAATTGCTATTGTATGGTTATTTTTTGTTTTGCCATCACTAGTACTTAACTATTTTGGCCAAGGCGCATTGATAATCAGTAACCCTGAAAACATTAAAAATCCTTTTTACCTTATGGCGCCTGAATGGTTGGTGATGCCCTTAATTATCTTATCTACACTTGCTACAGTGATTGCCTCACAAGCTGTAATCACAGGCGCTTTTTCAGTCTCAAGACAAGCGCTTCAGTTAGGTTTCTTGCCTAGAATGCATGTGGAGCATACCTCTGAAAATCAAGAGGGTCAGATTTATTTACCAAGAATAAACTGGCTTTTAATGATTTCTGTTATGTCATTGGTGATGATTTTTAAAAGCTCAGGAAATCTTGCAGCAGCTTATGGTATAGCTGTTACAGGCAATATGGTTATTACGACTTTACTAGCAGGATTTGTATTTTATAAGGTATGGCATTGGAATCTAACTAAAACTATTTCTTTTATGGTTATCTTTCTTATCATTGATCTAGCATTCTTTAGCGCAAATATTTTAAAAATCCCTGATGGCGGATGGTTCCCTCTTCTCATTGGAATTATGCTTTTCATTCTTATGACCACTTGGAAAAAAGGTCGCGCCGCTCTTTATAAAACACTCAGAGGTGAAGCTATTGAAATTAATTCATTTATTTCATCTATAGGCGCTAATCCACCCCCTCGCGTAGAAGGTACAGCGATATTTTTAACGCCTAATCCAGATGGTGTGCCTCATGCCCTGCTTCATAACCTTAAGCACAATAAAGTGATTCATGAAAAAGTTATTATTCTGACTGTGATGTTTATGGACTACCCGCATTCGCTTACAAAAGATCTGGTGACTGTTGAAAAATTACCTTATGAATTTTATAAAGTCACTGTCAAATATGGATTTAAAGATGAGCCTAATTTACCAAAAGATCTTGCACTCTGCACAAAAAATGGCCTTAATATTGACCCTATGAATAGTTCTTACTTCATTGGCAAGGAAATTTTATTAGCTACACCAAAGGAAAATATGAATTACTGGAGAAAGAAACTATTCATCGGTTTATTTAGGAGTGCGGAAACAATTACCAATCAATTTAAATTACCTCCTAACCGTGTAGTTGAATTAGGAAGCCAAGTATTGTTTTAAGAATGAAATATAGCGTTTTATTTTTCTTAAT
>CAIWQV010000072.1 GCA_903914945.1 uncultured Methylophilaceae bacterium | reverse complement strand
TAGCTTCTCCGCCAAATTTCTTAGCAAGAATCGTTGTGATTGCCGCTGTAAGTGTTGTCTTACCATGGTCAACGTGACCAATTGTGCCAACGTTCACATGGGGTTTGGTACGTTCAAATTTGCCTTTAGCCATAATGTTATATCCTTAATTAATTACATTCTTCAAAAATATCTACTGGTGCCCATGGCGGGAATCGGACCCGCGACCTCTCCCTTACCAAGGGAGTGCTCTACCACTGAGCCACATGGGCGTGTCCAAATTCTCAAAATATCTGGAGCGGGCGACGAGGTTCGAACTCGCGACATTTAGTTTGGAAAACTAATGCTCTACCAGCTGAGCTACACCCGCACACCCATGGATCTTAAATCTCCACGTCACCTCCATAAAGAGGCCATTACTCATGGTGGAGGGGGAAGGATTCGAACCTTCGTACTCAGAGAGAACGGATTTACAGTCCGTCGCCTTTAACCACTCGGCCACCCCTCCAAACCGAACCCTAAATTATGTTGGTTTTTTTGAGTTTTGTCAAACTAATGAGGGACTTATAGGAGAGAATTAAGTACGAAGTAAATGGTGCCGGATGTCGGAATCGAACTGACGACCTTCGCATTACAAGTGCGCTGCTCTACCAACTGAGCTAATCCGGCGTTATTAAGGAGGCGCTACTATACCAATTTATTTAAATTTGAACTAGTTTTTTAGCTTTTAACTAAGGTTAATTTAGGTCTTTCGGGTGATTTTTTTACCTTTTTTTGACCTATTTCTTGATCTTCTTTGACTTCAAAGAACAATCCTTCGCCATTTTCTTTGGCATAAATGCCTTCGACAGCAGAAATAGGCAAATATAAATTTTCAGGTGTGCCATTAAATCTTGCTGTAAAAGTTATCACTTCGTTACCCATCAATAAATCTTTAATGGATGCAGGGCTTAAATTAAGCAAAATTTTCCCGTCCTTAATAAAGGCTCTCGGGGCTAAAGTATTTTGATCTATTTTTACGAGTAGAAAAGGCGTTAATTGTTCAGCAACACACCATTCATAAATCGCCCTTACAAGATAAGGCTTGGTTGAAGCTGATTTTTCCATTGGTGCTAATTATTTTCTCATTGCTTTTTCTGAAGGTGTCATTGCATCAGCGTAAAGTGGTCTTGAAAATAATTTCTCAGCATATTTAAGTAATGGAGCTGCTTGATTTGGAAGCTCAATGCCGTAGTGACCTAAGCGCCATAATAAAGGAGCAATCGCAACATCTAACATTGAGAACTCATCACTTAGTAAATGTTGTTGTTTAGAAAAAATTGGAACAATCAAAAGTAAATTGTCACGCACATGTTTTCTTGCAATTTCTTTACGTGCTTCATCTGATGATTCTAAAGCTGGGATATGAACAAATAATTGTTTTTCAAAATCACTTAAAAATAAACGTGCGCGAGCTCTCATCACTGGATCAGCTGGCATAAGCTGGGGGTGAGGAAAACGCTCATCTATATATTCATTAATAATATTAGCGTCTGTTAACACCAAATCTCTTTCTACCAAAACAGGAACAGAATTATGTGGACTTAATATAGCTAAATCTTCTGGTTTATTTGCTAAGTCAACATCTACAACTTCAAAATCCATGCCTTTTTCAAACAGGACAATTCTGCAACGATGGCTAAAAGGATCAATCGAGCCTGAATATAATTTCATCATAATTATTTAATATCTTTCCAAAATTCTTTCTTAAGTTTGACTGTTAAAACTAATAACAATCCGAGGAATAACAAAACATAATACCCCATATGAAGTCTTTTTACCTTTGAGGGCTCTGACATAAATGTGAGGTAATTTACAAGATCGCCTACAAACGCATCATATTCTTTGGCTGAGAGTGTACCTGGTTTCACAAGCTCTAATGTGTGATGCTCTTCATTTAATTTCTGGTCACCTTGCAGTTTCCACAAAATATGTGGCATGGCTGTTTTATCAAAAACTGTATTGTTCCATCCAGTTGGTCTAGATGGATCACGATAATATCCTCTAAGATAACTATAAATCCAATCCGAACCTCTTGCTCTTACCTCAACAGATAAATCAGGGGGATTAGCACCAAACCAAACCTTGGCGTCTTTTTTATTCATAGCGATCTTCATTGGCTCGCCAACTTTTTCCGCTGTAAAAAGTAAATTATCTTTAATCAAATTATCAGATAAGCCAATATCTTTTAAACGGTTATATCGCATGTAATTAGCGCTATGGCAATTCAAACAATAATTAATAAATGTTTTAGCACCCCTCTGAAGAGAGGCTTGATCATGTAAATCAATAGGCGCTTTATCTAAAGTTAAATGCTCATTTGTAAATCCAATATTAGGAAAAACAAAAATAAATATTAAAAATAATTTAGTTAAAATTTTCATTTGTAACTGACCCTTGAAGGAACTGGTTTTGTTTTATCTTTTTGACTGTAATAAGGCATCAGCGCGAAAAATAAGAAATAAGTAATTGTAAAAATTCGGGCGACTACTGTGGCCTTATCAACTCCACCTATCAAGGGAATTGTATTGGAGAATTGACCCCAAACATTTGATGGTACGGTACCTAAATATCCCAAAATAAAAAAGCTCACAACAAATAATGCAATCCATCGTTTAAATAAATTGCCTTTGTAACGAATCGATTTAACTTTGCTCTTATCTAGCCAAGGCAGAAATGCAAACGCGATTACAGATAGCCCCATTGCGGCAACGCCAGGAAATTGTGAATTCAATATAGGCGGGACAGCACGAAGAATTGAATAATAAGGTGTGAAATACCAAACAGGCGCTATATGCGCAGGGGTTTTTAATGGATCAGCAGGGATAAAATTATTGGCCTCTAAAAAGTAGCCTCCCATTTCTGGCATATAAAAAATAATCAGTGCAAATACAATTAGGAATACTGAAACTCCAATTAAATCCTTCACTGTGTAATAAGGGTGGAATGGAATTCCATCCAAAGGAATGCTTGTTTTCTTGTCGAGATTCTTCTTTATCTCAACGCCATCAGGGTTGTTTGAGCCAACTTCATGAAGCGCTACCAGATGAAAAAATACAAGGCCTAATAGGGCTATAGGAAGGGCAATAACATGAAAAGCAAAAAAACGATTTAGTGTTGCGTCTGAAACTAAATAATCGCCTCTTAGCCACTCCGATAAGTCTGGGCCTACAAATGGGATAGTTGAAAATAAATTTACAATAACTTGCGCACCCCAATAAGACATTTGCCCCCAAGGTAGAAGATATCCAAAAAAAGCTTCCCCCATCAAACATAGAAAAATAGCTACGCCAAAAAGCCATAGCAGTTCTCTCGGATTTTTATAAGACCCATAAATTAAAGCTTTAAACATATGAAGATAAATAACAACAAAGAATAAAGATGCGCCCGTTGAATGCATATATCTTATTAACCATCCAAATGACACATCTCGCATAATGTACTCAACGGAGGCAAATGCTAATTCCGCATCCGGCTTATAATGCATCGTCAATAAAAGGCCAGTAATTAATTGAAGAACCAGTGTTAGTAGAGCAAGCGCTCCGAAGAAATACCAGAAATTGAAATTTTTAGGTGCGTAGTATTCTGTAAGATGATCCGTGATTAAAGATGACAAGGGGAATCTCTCATCCACCCAAGCCATTAGGCCACCTTTATTTTTCTTTATTTTAGTTTCTATTTTCATACTTTTAAGTAAGCCTTATCCTTTATTGTCTTCACCAATTAATAGGGTATTGTCATTGATATATTTGTGCGGCGGAACTACAAGATTAATTGGTGCTGGAGACCCTTTAAAGACGCGACCAGCTAAATCAAATTTAGAGCCGTGACACGGACAGAAAAACCCGCCATTCCAATTTTCACCCATATCGCCCTGCGTTTGCAATTTAGCTGAGGGTGAACAACCCAAGTGAGTACAAATACCAACCAATACAACTAAATTAGGTTTTAATGATCTTGTGGCATTTTTACAATAATTTGGCTGTTGAGAAATAACGTCAAGATTAGGATCGGAAAGATTGAGATCATTTTTTTTTAAGTCATCCAACATTGCCTTAGATCGATTGATAATCCAAACCGGCTGACCTCTCCATTCAGTGGTGATCATAGATCCAGTTTCAATTTTGCTAATGTCAACTTCAACTGGAGCTCCAGCCGCTTTGGCACGTTCACTTGGTGTCATGCTTGATAAGAAAGGCACAGCTATGGCTCCTGCGCCGATTGCGCCAGTGACAGTTGTGGCTGCAATTAAGAAGCTTCTTTTTTTCTTGTCTATTTTGTCGTCTTGATGATTTGCCATGGTCTTATGTAAATATACTTTTATGAAATTAATATGGTTGTGAGAATTTAGCTAAGCGAAAGTTACTTCATTATACAAAATTTCATTCGAAATCTAAATAGCAGTTAAGCCAAATTCAGGTATATCAAGCCTTTAAGTTAATTTGTTTTGATGCAAGAAGGCCTAATTCATACAAAAACCATAGTGGAATAGCCAAACAAAATTGTGAGATCACATCAGGTGGGGTCAAAATTGCACCAATGATGAAAGCAATAACAATCATATAAGGTCTCATCTCTTCAAGTGTTTTAACTTTGACCCAACCCAATGTGACTAATATGAGAATTATTACTGGCACTTCAAATGCTAATCCGAAAGAAATTAAAAGAGACAAAATCAAATCTAAATAACTCGAAATATCGATCATCAAACTCACATTTGAAGGTGTCATTAAAATAAAGAAATTAAATACAATCGGAAAAATTAAGTAATAAGCAAAAGACATCCCTATAAAGAACAATATAAAACCACTAACGAAAGATAATAAAATTAATTTTTTTTCTTTTTTATAAAGCCCTGGTGAAATAAATCGCCAGAATTGATAAAAAATAAAAGGAAGTGAAAACAAAAAAGAAATAAATGCAGTAATTTTAATTGGCACTAGAAAAGTTGAAGTAAGTCCGGTACTCACTAATTTATTGCCGTCAGTTAACTTTGCAATTAAGGGTGCTGAAAAAAAAGTATAGATATCGTTTGCATAAAAACTTAAGCACACAAAGATCACGACAAAACTAATTGCACTTCTAAAAAGAGTGTTTCTTAATTCAATAAGCTGCTGGATAAAAGGCTTAAAATGAGTCACCGAGATTTAATCGACTTTTTTTTGATTTCACGCTGAATTTTTTGAAGTTCTTTAAACTTTTCTTCTCGTTCAATTTCTTCTTTAAGTTTGCCAATATAATTTTGGGCTCTTCCAGTGAGCTTGCCTAGTACCTTAGCAACTTTGGGTAATTTTTCTGGCCCAATCACCATAAGTGCTACAAAAAAAATTACAACTAACTCAGAAAATGAAACATCAAACATAAAACTTATTTTCTAACTCGTGGTCTTGAAGTTCCTCGACGAGTTACTCTAGCCTTAGGTTTATTTTCATCTTTAACTGCATCTTTAAAATTTTTAACGGCAGCGCCTAAATCACTTCCAATATTTCTTAATTTACTCGTGCCAAATATTAAGAAAACAATTAATAAAACAATCAACCAGTGTGTGATGCTTGAAAATCCCATAACAACTCCCTTATTAAATTTTTGCTAGTTTAGAGCTTCCGCCATACACATGAAAATGCATATGGAATACTTCTTGGCCACCTTCAACTCCTGAATTAATCATAGTCCGAAAACCTTTTAATCCTAATTCCTTAGCTAATTGCGGCGCTAATAAAAGCATATTTGATAATGTTTCTTTGTCAGCCTCACTGCAAGCTATTAAATTTTCAATATGTTTTTTAGGTGTGATTAGAAAATGAACCTTATCTATAGGATGAATATCATGAAAAGCAATTAATTCATCATTCTCAAATATTTTCTTACTAGGAATCGATCCATCAACAATTTTACAAAAAATACATGTCATATTATTTCATCTTTGGCGCGCGGCTTTTTTTTTCTTCAATGCCTGACATGCCTTCTCTTCTTGAAAGCTCATTTAAAATATCTTCTACACTTAAATTTTTGTGGGCTAGGAGAACTAATGTATGAAACCAAAGATCAGCTAACTCATGAACGAGCTCTTTATTATCTCCTTGGCGCGCTGCAATAATAGTTTCAAAAGCCTCTTCATTTACCTTTTTTAAAATAGCTTCTAGTCCGTCACGATATAAGGAGGCTGTATATGACTTTGTAGGGTCATCTTTTTTTCTTGCCTCTAGCGTTTCGGTAAGTTTCTTTAAAATTGTATTTACTTCATTCATTTTTTATAAATATCTTTAGGGTTTTTAGTGACATCATGATCAGTAAGCCATATACCTTTATTATCTAATTTTTGGTAGAAACAAGTTTCACGTCCTGTATGACACGCAATATTTTTAACTTGCTCAATTTTAAGCAAAATTACATCACCATCACAGTCAAGCCGTATCTCATGTACATTTTGATAATGTCCAGATTCCTCGCCCTTTTCCCAAATTTTTTGTCTAGATCTTGACCAATAAAATGCTTTTTTATTTTTTTGTGTGAGCTCTAAAGCTTCTTGGTTCATCCAAGCAAACATAAGTACTTTGTTTGTTTTGAAATCTTGAGCAATAACTGGCACAAGACCATCATTATCCCATTTGATTGAGTTTATCCAGCTCATTGACGAATCTCTATATGGTTCGATTTCATAAATGTTTTTGCTTCGTTAATTGTATATTCTCCGAAGTGAAATATACTTGCAGCTAGCACCGCATCAGCACCACCAATTTTTACACCGTCTACAAGATGCTGAAGATCTCCAACACCGCCAGAAGCAATGATAGGCACATCTACTTTATCAGATATTGCCTTAATCAATTCGAGGTCAAACCCTTTTTTTGTGCCGTCTCGATCCATACTCGTAATCAATAATTCACCTGCACCTAATGCAGCCATTTTTTCTGCCCATTCAATCGCATCTAATCCAGTAGCATTTCTTCCTCCATGGGTAAATACTTGCCAAAAAGATTTGTCGCCCTCTACAGTGAGTTTTGCGTCAATTGCCACAACAATACACTGGGATCCGAATCGAGATGAGGTTTGATAAACAATGTCTGGATTGACGATGGCTGAAGTATTAATGCTAACTTTATCAGCGCCCGCATTAAGAAGGTTTCTCACATCTTCAGGAGCTCTCACACCACCTCCAACAGTCAAAGGAATAAACACTTCTTTTGCAACGCTTTCAATGATATGAAGAATCAGGCCTCGGTTATCTGAGCTTGCTGTGATATCTAAAAATGCTAATTCATCAGCGCCTTGTTCATTATATTTTTTTGCAACTTCTACAGGGTCGCCAGCATCTTTTAAATCTAAAAAATTAATACCTTTAACAACTCTGCCATCAGTAACATCTAGACAAGGAATAATTCTTTTCGCCAGTGACATTTATTTGATGAGCTCATCTGCAAGTGTTTGTGCCGCTTTAAAATCTAGCGTTCCCTCATAAATTGCCCTACCTGTAATTGCTCCACTTACGCCTGAATATGCAATTGAACATAAATTTTTAATATCTTCCAAATTAGTGACTCCGCCACTTGCAATGACAGGAATGGTAAGCGCTTCAGCTAACTTTTCAGTGGCTTCAATGTTCAATCCATTTAACATACCATCGCGTCCTATATCCGTATAAATGATTGCTTCCACGCCATAGCCTTCAAATTTTTTTGCAAGTTCAATCACATTGTGCCCTGTTAATTTAGCCCAGCCATCTATAGCAACTTCTCCTTCTTTGGCATCTAACCCAACAATAATTTGTCCAGGAAATGCATAGCAAGCTTCATGAAGGAAGCCAGGATTTTTTACGGCGGCCGTACCTATGATGATGTAATCTACGCCATTGTTAAGATATTTTTCAACTGTATCGAGATTACGAATTCCGCCACCTAACTGGATTGGAATTTCGCCATTAACTTCTTTTACAATCGACTTAATCGCAGCTTCGTTGACTGGTTTACCTGCAAAAGCACCATTCAAGTCAACCAAATGCAATCTTCTGGCGCCTAAATCTGTCCATTGCTTCGCAACTTCACCTGGATTTTCTGAAAATATTGTTGATTCTTCCATCAGGCCTTGTTTAAGCCTAACGCACTTACCGTCTTTTAAATCAATTGCTGGAATGATTAACATAAACTAAAAACCTATACTGACCATTGAACGAAGTTTTTAATAAGCTGCAAGCCTGCAGATGAACTTTTTTCTGGATGAAATTGCACTGCAAAAATATTATCTTTAGCAATAGCACAGCAGAATTTTTGTGCATATAAAGTCTCAGCTGACACAATATTTTCATCTTTGGATTCTAAATAATAGCTGTGTACAAAATAAAATCGGTCATGATTATTAATATTACGCCAGAGAGGGTGATGGTTTGTCTGAGACACTTCATTCCATCCCATATGAGGAATTTTTAATTTATGCCCATTCTCATCTTTTGTATTTTGATTATTGAAGCGTTTTACTGTCCCATTCAACAATCCTAAACCTTCTACATTACCTTCTTCACTTTTATCAAATAGCATTTGCAAGCCAATGCATATGCCTAAAAACGGTTTTGTTTCAGCGGCTTCGATAACTGATGCCCTTAAGTTTCTCTGATCAAGCTCTCTGATGCAATCGGGCATAGCCCCTTGACCTGGAAAAACAACGTGACGAGCATTTTTAATATCGGTGGGATTACTTGTGACTCTGATATCTGCTTCAGGTGCGGCATGTTTAAAGGCATTAAATACTGACTTTAAATTACCCATTCCATAATCAATGATTGCAATCATTATTACTTTAATGAAGAAAGATTTATAAACTACCTTTAGTTGATGGAGTAATGCCTAGCAAATTAGGGTCAATATCAATAGCCATTCTTAATGCTCTACCGAAAGCTTTAAAAATAGTTTCTGCTTGATGATGTGAATTATCACCTTTGAGATTGTCAATGTGCATTGTGATATTTGCATGATTTACAAATCCTTGGAAAAATTCATGTACAAGGTCTACATCAAATTCGCCAATAGCTGCTCTTTTAAATTCAACGTTAAATTCAAGCCCTGGTCTACCAGAGATATCGAGAACTACTCTAGACAAAGCTTCGTCAAGAGGGACATAAGCATGGCCGTATCTTTTAATACCTTTTTTATCGCCAATGGCTTTATTGAAAGCCTGGCCCATGACAATACCAATATCTTCTACAGTATGATGCGCATCGATGTGTAAATCACCTTTGGCTTCAACAGTAAGATCTATCATGCCATGACGAGCAATTTGATCTAACATATGATCTAGAAAACCAATGCCAGTATTTAATTTAGATGTGCCTTTGCCATCCAAATCGATACTCACTTCAATTTGAGTTTCATGTGTTTTTCTTGAAACGCTTCCTGATCTTTTCATAGCCATATTCTTAAAGATTGATAATGCATTTTAACCTATTCAAAATGTAATTAACATCAATTATTTCATATGCTTAGTATAAGTTTTAAAGTGTTCAGTAATGTATCTATTTCCTCGTTTGAACCAATTGTAAATCGGACATAAGAAGAAATTCGTTCTGGATTATCAAAACGCCTTACAACAATTCCATGCTCTCTTAATTGGTTCACGATTATTTTTCCATCGACAGAAACATGTTTAGCAAATACAAAATTGGCGCCAGAAGGCAATACTGAAAACCCAAGGCTTTTCAAGCCTTCTGTAAATTTTATTTTGGTAGCAATCACTTTTTTACAGCTACTTTTAAAATATAAATCATCTTTAAAAGATTCGATACCTGCAATGAGCCCTAATCTATCTATCGGATAAGAATTAAAGCTGTCCTTCACCCTGACTAAAGCTTCGATGAGATCTTTATGTCCTATAGCATAGCCAATTCTAAGTCCTGCCAATGATCTTGATTTTGAAAATGAATGGGTAACCAATAAATTATTATATTTTTCTGTAAGACCAACTACTGATTCTGTTCCAAAATCAACATAAGCCTCATCTACAATCACGACGGAATCATTATTTTTTTTAAGAAATCTTTCAATTTGATTTAGCGATAAGGGGATGCCAGTTGGTGCATTGGGATTCGGGAAAATAACGCCTCCATTAGGCATTGAATAATCATCTAATTCAATTTCGAAAAAATCATTAAGGGGTAATACTTTGAAGTCAATTTCATATAGCTTGCAATACACCGGATAAAAACTATAGGTAATGTCAGGGAATAAAATAGGAGAGTTATGTTTTAGGAGCGCTTGAAAAGCAATCGCTAGAACTTCATCTGAACCATTTCCTAAAAAAATATTATATGTATTTACATTAAAATAATCAGCGATTATTTTTTTAAGCGCTTCTGAGTTCGGATCTGGGTAAAGCCGTAAAGTATTATCTGAAGACTGGCTAATGGCAGCAAGAACTTTTGGGCTCGGCCCATAAGGATTCTCGTTAGTATTTAACTTAATTAAATTATTAAGTTTAGGTTGTTCGCCAGGAATGTAAGGCGTCAAGTTATGAACGACCTTGCTCCAAAATTTACTCATTATCTATACGATATTCTGCTGATTTTGCATGTGCTTGGAGACCTTCCCCATGCGCTAACACTGAAGCAATTTTTCCAAGCTTACTGGCGCCCTGATTAGATAACTTAATTAAACTGGAGCGTTTTTGAAAATCATATACGCCAAGTGGAGATGAAAATCTTGCTGTTCTTGATGTGGGTAATACATGGTTTGGTCCAGCGCAATAGTCGCCCACAGCTTCACAGGTATTTCTTCCCATAAAAATAGCACCTGCATGTTTGATACTTTTAACAAGCTCATCAGGATCATCTACTGAAAGCTCTAAATGTTCTGGCGAAATAAAATTTGAGATTTCTGCTGCCTCTTCTAATGTTTCAACTTTAATCATTGCACCTCTATTCACTAAAGAGGTTTCAATAATCTTTTTTCTTGGCATGCCATCAATCAGTTTGTTAATACTTTCTTGAACTTGATTAAGAAGTTTTTCACTTGGGCTAATTAAAATAGATTGCGCAAGTTCATCATGTTCAGCCTGGGAAAATAAATCCATCGCAATCCAGTCTGGATTAGATTTTTCATCTGCAATAATAAGTATTTCAGATGGCCCTGCTACCATATCAATCCCCACTACACCAAATACCCTTCTCTTGGCCTCTGCAACGTATGCATTCCCAGGGCCTACAATTTTATCAACCTGAGGAATTGTTTTGGTTCCATATGCAAGGGCTGCAATAGCCTGCGCACCACCAATAGCAAATACACGGTCCACTTTTACAAGTGCTGCTGCTGCTAGAACTAACTGATTTCTTTCTCCATATGGCGATGGAACGACCATAATAATCTCTTCGACTCCAGCAACCTTTGCTGGTATCGCATTCATAAGTACTGAAGAAGGGTAAGCTGCTTTTCCGCCAGGGACATAAAGACCTACACGATCTAACGAAGTTACTTTTTGACCGAGCAATGTTTCATCTTCTTCTGTATAGCTCCAAGAGATCATTAATTGTTTCTTGTGATAATCAAAAACTCTCTTGGCAGCTTCTTCTAATGCTTCTCTTGAAGGCTTTGGCAAAGTCTCTAAGGCTAAATTTAATTCTTCTTTAGAGATCTCAAGCTCTTCCATACGCGAAAATTCCACATGATCAAATTTTTTTGTATATTCAATTACAGCTTGATCACCTCTTTTTTTCACATCACTCAAAATCTCTGCGACAGTTTTTTCAATTTGAGTATTTTCCTCGGCCTCAAAAAAAATGAGCTGACTTAATTGATCTTTAAAGTTCTGGTCTTGGGTGTTTAATTTTTTAATTTGAATCATAGAAATTATTATGCTTTGACTACTTTTTCGAATTGACTAAGAATAGGCTGCAAGAACTCTCTTTTTAATTTTAAAGATGCTTGGTTAATAATTAATCTTGAGCTGATATCACAAATGTCTTCAACTGCAACAAGATTATTTGCTTTCAGCGTTTTGCCTGTGCTAACCAAATCTACAATTACATCTGCAAGTCCAACTAGAGGGGCTAATTCCATCGATCCATATAATTTAATTAAATCGATATGCATGCCCTTTTTCGCAAAATGTTCCTTGGCAACTTTTACATATTTAGTTGCAACCTTTAATCGAATACCTTTTTGAATCGCCGCTGCATAATCAAAATCTTGTTTAGCTGCTACCATCATTTTGCAAAGACCAATATTAAGATCGATAGGTTGATAAAGTCCTTCGCCCGTATATTCATCTAAAATATCTTTACCTGTAATACCAATATCT
The DNA here is from genome assembly GCA_903914945.1 of uncultured Methylophilaceae bacterium. Classification (GTDB taxonomy): domain Bacteria; phylum Pseudomonadota; class Gammaproteobacteria; order Burkholderiales; family Methylophilaceae; genus Methylopumilus. The sequence goes on along the minus strand of CAIWQV010000072.1, from coordinate 27,224 downwards.
GCTGCACCGTATTCAACATAAGTAGGCACATCCGTAGCTCTCACAATTATCAGTTTTATATCTTTTTGATTAGTATCTAAGATGAGCTTTCTTGAGGTCTCAGGATCTTCATTGCACGTAATCCCAAGCTTCTCTAGAAGAGGGATGGTTTGTTCAAATATTCTTCCTTTAGATAAGGCTATTGTAATTTTCATCTTAATGAATCCGTTTAATATTGGCGCCCAATTGATTTAATTTATCTTCTAATTTTTCATACCCACGATCGAGATGATAAATACGCTCAATCGTAGTTTGTCCTCTTGCTGCCAAACTTGCAATAACTAGACTTGCAGAAGCTCTTAAATCTGTTGCCATGACAGATGCTCCTTCTAAGTATTCTTTACCCCTAATAATTGCCGTATTTCCTCTAATATCAATTTGTGCACCCATGCGAATAAGCTCTTGAACATGCATAAAACGATTCTCAAATATCGTTTCAGTGATTTCAGAAACACCATCTGCAATCGTATTCAGCGCCATCATTTGTGCTTGCATATCAGTTGGAAATGCTGGATAAGGGGCAGTTCTTAAACTAACCGCCTTTAGCTTTCCATCACTTCGAATGCGAATTGAATTTTCATGTGATTCAATTCTAACGCCAGTCTCTATCAATTTTTGGGTGATGGCATCTAAGTATTTTATCTGTACATTTTTTAAAAGTACGTCACCGCCTGTCATCGCAACAGCTGCCAAGTATGTGCCTGCTTCAATTCTATCAAATATCACATCATGATTTGCTGCATGCAGAGAATCAACACCTTCGATGGTGATGATATCGGTCCCTAAACCTTTAATCTTTGCACCCATTTTATTTAAACATTCTCCAAGATCGACAACCTCAGGCTCTTTGGCTGCATTCTCTAGGATGGTTACTCCTTCTGCTAATGAAGCAGCCATCATTAAATTCTCTGTGCCCGTTACGGTCACAATATCCATATAAAATTTAGCCCCCTGCAATTTCGATTTGGGTAAATGCTTAGTAGAAGCTTCAATATAACCTCCGTGAATATCTATTTTTGCCCCCATAGCCTGAAGTCCTTTGATATGGATATCCACAGGTCTTGATCCAATAGCACATCCTCCCGGCAATGAAACTCGAGCTTCACCAAATCTTGTAAGTAAGGGGCCTAGAACAAGAATAGAAGCGCGCATTGTTTTTACGCGCTCATAAGGAGCATTTTTATTAAGAATGTCTTTTGCAGTTAATTGAATTGAGTTATCTGCACTCTGTATATCTACGCCCATATACTTTAATAATGACTTTGTTGTATTTACATCTTGAAGATGTGGCACATGCGTTAATGATAGCTTTTCTTCCGTGAGAAGAGACGCAATTAGTATGGGTAAAGCTGCATTTTTGGCGCCTGATATCTCAAGCTCGCCGTGAAGAGGGGATTGCCCTCGAATAACAAATTTATCCAAGTTATGAATTGGCCTTTAATAGCTTTATTAATTCTCCATTTTCATACATCTCTTTCATAATATCAGCGCCGCCAATAAACTCTCCATGAATATAAAGTTGCGGAATAGTTGGCCAATTAGCAAATACCTTAATGCCCTCTCGCACTTCTGGATCTTGCAAAACATCAACTGTATAAAAATCGGTATCACATGCCTCTAAAATTTTGGTGGCTAAACTTGAAAATCCGCACTGAGGAAATTTAGGGTTTCCTTTCATGTATAGAACTACATCATTTTCATTAATCGTTTTTTGAATCTTGTCTTGCGCGCTCATATATAAGTCCTTAATATTAGTTTTTTAATTGTTTCCATTCACTTGGCGTATAAGTTTTCATAGATAAAGCATGTATTTCACTTTTCATCTTATCGCCCAACGCACTAAATACCATTTGATGTTGTTTTACGCGATTTAATCCCTCAAATAACTGACTGACAATAGTGCCTTCAAAATGAGCACCGTCTTCACCTAAAATATTAATGAACTCACATTCGAGTTTTTCAACAATAGATTGCCTAATGTCGTCTGCAGTCATTTTTTAGCCTCGTAATTTATAGCCGGATTTTAGCATTCCTAGGGTAATGGAAGCTAACACAATAAAAAACGCGGTTACGATTGAGAGGCTTAATAACGGAGCAACGTCGGACTGCCCAAAAAAACCGTATCTAAACCCATCAATCATATAAAAGAAAGGGTTGAGTTGAGATAACTTCTGCCAAAAAGGTGGCAGAGAATGAATCGAATAAAATACGCCAGACAAAAATGACAATGGCATGATGACAAAATTTTGGAATGCTGCCATTTGATCAAATCGGTGAGCCCATATACCTGCAATAATGCCAAAAGTACCTAACAACGCCCCGCCAATGATTGCAAACCCGAAAATAATCCATGGATGCAGCATAGGCAAATCTACAAATAAAAGAGCAAATAGGTAAATACAAGTACCTACAAAAACACCTCGGACAATTGAAGCTATTAAAAAAGCTAGAAAAAACTGTAAATAGGTAATGGGCGTTAATAAAATAAATACAATATTACCCATCACTTTGGATTGAATTAGGCTTGATGAGCTATTTGCAAATGCATTTTGTAATAATGACATCATAATCAGTCCTGGAATAAGAAAGGCTGTGTAATTTACATTGTCATAAACTTTTACATGATTTGCTAATACATGTGAAAAAATAAGAAGATAAAGGACCGCCGTTATCACGGGTGCTGCAACGGTTTGAAAGACTACACGCCAAAATCGAAGTAGTTCTTTTTTAAGAAGCGTCCATGTCCCTAAAAATTCATCTTTTAAATTCATTATTTTTTACTTCCTGTAAGCTTAAGGAAGACATTCTCTAAATCAGAATTTTTTAGCTCCATATCCAAAATTGCAATTTTAGATTTTTTTAATTCACTTATAATTAATTCGACTGCTGTAATATCCTTAAGTAAAAAAGTTACAAAATTTTGATCAGTCGTCTGCATAAGTCTTTGAATGCTTGCTGGGATTTTCTTACCTTTTAAGTCAAGGCGTAAATTTAAATTCTTTGCTGAAAAACGTTTTAATAAATTTCTTGTTTTATCTAATGCAACCACTTTACCTTGATCCATCATAGCTACACGACTGCACAATGTCTCTGCCTCTTCCAAATAATGCGTCGTTAACACAATGGTATGGCCTTTTTGATTAAGCTTTTTAATGAATTGCCATAATTTTTTTCTAAGCTCTACGTCCACGCCCGCTGTGGGCTCATCTAAAACAATCACTGGAGGCTTATGGACAAGTGCTTGAGCAATTAACGCTCGTCTTTTCATGCCGCCTGAAAGCATTCTCATATTTGTATTGGCCTTATCTTGAAGATCAAGACCTTCGATGACCTCATCAATCCAGTCATCATTTTCTCGGCCTTTACCAAAATAACCTGCTTGGAATCTAAGCATTTCTCGAACATTAAAAAAAGGATCGAATACTAATTCCTGAGGTACAACTCCAAGTGACCTTCTTGCATTTTGGTAATCCACGATCACATCGTGGCCCATGACTTTAACTGAGCCTGAGGTTGGCTTCATAAGGCCCGCAAGAATATTAATAAGTGTTGATTTGCCAGCACCATTAGGGCCAAGCAGGGCGAAAAACTCCCCCTCATCAATTGTTAAATCAATCCCTTTTAATGCCTCTAATTTACCAAAGTTCTTTTTTACTTTATTAAATACAATAGCTTTTTTCATTGCAATGAATTCGGCAAGTTCTTTCGAGTGAGGTTAATAATGAGAAATTAATGGAGGGAAGATACAAGGTCTTCCACTCCATATAATTTTGCTAGGCTGTTTAAGTTTTTGGGTAGATTTTTAAAAACAAAATGCGATTGAGTGATATTAGCTTGCCGTTGTAATTCAAAAATTAAACTTAATGTTGAAGTATCTATTGCAGTTACTTTTGAAAAATCAATTGTTGTTGTTTTTTCTGTTTTTTGCTTAGCAATTAAATCAATGATACCTGGAATTTTTTCAATAGTGAGATCGCCACTTAACTGCCATTGGTTTTTATCAAAAACAATCATTTGTTTGCTGTTGTCTTCTCGAAGTTAGCATTCTTCTCAGCAAGTTTTGTAATAAGAGACGCCATACCATTTTGTCTAATTTCATTGCCAAATTGGCCGCGATAATTTGTCACTAAACTTACGCCCTCAATAATAATGTCAAAAACTTTCCAAGAATTACCATCTTTTTCAAGCATGTAATCGATCGGTAGAGATGGCGCGCCCGGCTGTAAAATTTCTGTTTTCACTAGAACTTCTTCATCTGTGGGTGAATATCGAGCTGGCTTATAACTTAGTGTTTGATCTTTAAATTTTAATAGTGCACTGCCATAAGTTTTAACAAGCATTGTTCTAAATTCTTTTTTAAATCCTTCTTGCTCTTCTTTCGATGCTGCTGGATAGGCTTTACCCAAAACAAGTTTAGATATTCGATCAAAATCGAAATATGGAAGTATTTTTTCCTCAGTAACTTTATAGGCTTTTTCTTTGTTACCTGTCTTAAGATCTTTATCCGTTTTTAAAATTTCAAAAACTTCATCAGCCGTTTTTTTAACAAATGCATCCGGGGCCTCTGCAGCAAATAAGCTCATTGACAGGAGTAAACTTAAAATCACTAATAAAAACTTTTTCATGGCTCTTAAATTCCTTTTAAATTTCAATTATTTTTTAGGTTCTTCAGTAGCTTTATTATACAAGAACTGACTGATGAGTTTTTCTAATACAACTGCATCTTGGGTCTTAGAAATACGGTCGCCTTCTTTTAAAAAATGGTCATCGCCCCCTGCTTCCAAGCTAATATATTGCTCACCCAATAGGCCTGAAGTATAAATATTTGCAAAAGTATCTTTAGGAAATGGGTATCTTTTGTCTATCTTTAAAGTAACGACTGCTTGATAAGCTTTTGTATCGAATTTAATGTTATCAATACGACCAACAACAACACCAGAACTTTTAACTGGCGCTCTAGGCTTAAGGCCACCAATATTTTCATAGTTTGCATAAACTGAATAAGTTTCGCCTAGCGTATTACTTGTAAGGTTACCTACTTTCATAGCTAGTCCCATAAGTGCAGCAATTCCAATGGCTACAAATAAACCTACCCAAATATCTAATGTTGTTTTATCCATAAGTGCTCCAATCCTTTATTAATGCGCAATCATAAACGAAGTTAAAATAAAATCTAATCCCAAAACAGTCAATGAAGAAGTTACTACAGTTCTTGTAGTGGCTCGACTTACGCCTTCTGCTGTTGGCGGGGCATCGAAACCTTCATAAAGAGCAATGATCGTACACGCGACTCCAAATACAAAACTTTTAATGAGTCCATTGACAACATCAAACCTAAAATCAACATTCACATTCATTTGTGACCAAAATGCGCCATGATCTACGCCAATAATTGGAACTGCAACTAAATAGCCGCCCATCACGCCTACCATTGAGAAAATAGAGGCTAATATGGGCATTGAAATGACGCCAGCCCAAAATCTAGGGCCAATGATTCTAGCAATGGGGCTCACAGCCATCATTTCCATCGCCGATAATTGCTCGGTCGCCTTCATTAAGCCAATCTCAGCTGTAATTGCTGTGCCTGCTCTTCCTGCAAATAGAAGAGCTGTTACTACTGGGCCAAGCTCTCTTAAGAGTGCAAGTGCAACCAAAACGCCTATAGACTCAGAAGAGCCATATTTCTGAAGTGTGTAGTAGCCTTGTAAACCCAAAACCATGCCCACGAAGAAGGCGGATACAATAATAATAATTAAAGACATGACTCCGGTGAAATAAATTTCGCGAATTGTTAAATGAATACGCTTAAAGCTTTCGCCCGAATAAATTAACGTTAGAAAAAACAAGCGTGCCGCTGAGCCCAGGCGCCAAATCCTTGAGGTAACTTGATTACCTAAATTACTTAAAATTTTAAAAATAGGATTCATAAATTAGACTGACTCGTAAATATCTTTTTTATAGTTAGGTGCATTGTAATGGAATGGAACCGGGCCATCTTTCTCGCCATGCACAAACTGATGCACAAAAGGCAGTTTAGATTTTGATAATTCTTTAGGCGTTCCTTCAGCCGCTACAACTCCATCTGCAACAAAATAAATATAATCTGCAAAAGAAAAAGCCTCTTCCACATCATGGGTCACAATGATTGAAGTTGCGCCTAGTGCATCATTGAGCGTTCTGATTAAGTCGCAAATGACCGCCATAGAAATGGGGTCTAATCCTGCAAAAGGTTCGTCATACATAATAATATCTGGATCTAAAGCAATAGCTCTTGCAAGCGCTACCCGTCTTGCCATTCCGCCTGATAATTCTGTGGACATGAGTTTATGAGCGCCCCGAAGACCAACAGCGTTTAATTTCATAAGCACTAAATCACGAATCATACTTTCAGGAAGTTTGGTGTGTTCTCGAATTGGGAATGCCACGTTATCAAATACAGATAAATCAGTAAAAAGAGCGCCATGCTGAAAAAGCATACCCATTTTTCTTCGCAATTCATAAATGCCATGTCTATCTTGTTTATGGACAATCTTGCCATCTACAGATACTTGACCTACTTTAGGTTTTATTTGGCCACCTATTAGACGAAGAATGGTAGTTTTACCGCAGCCACTTCCACCCATAATAGCCGTAACTTTCCCTCGAGGGAAAACCATATTAATACCTTTGTGAAGCATACGATTTCCGTAGCCAAAAGATAAATTTTCAATTTCAACTATATTTTTTTGGGTCATTTTTTAAGTATGGATTTTTATATGCTTATTTTACATGTAATTAAAGCTGGCCGTAGGAATGGAGTCCTGATAAAAACATATTGACACCTAAAAAAGCAAAGGTAGTTACAACAAGTCCAATTAAAGCCCACCAAGCTAAAACAGGGCCTCTTAGTCCTTTAACAATTCGATAATGTAGCCAAGCAGCGTAGTTTAGCCAGACTATTAAAGCCCACGTTTCTTTGGGATCCCATGACCAGTAGCCGCCCCAGGCTTCACCCGCCCATATAGCGCCCAATATGGTTGCAATAGTAAAAAAGATAAAGCCAATTGCAATTGATTTATATATAAGATCATCAAGCACAGCCGGCTTTGGCAAATAAGAAGTTAATATTTTTTTACCTGCAAGTATGTAGGCTAGAGACACCATTGCTGCTAAGGAAAAAGCGCCATACCCTATAAAATTAGCAGGGACATGTATTTTCATCCAGTAAGATTGAAGGGCTGGAACTAGCGGCTGAACTCCATCTGCATGCCGGTCGAAGGTATACCATAGAATAAATCCTACAGCTGCATTTATAACAATCAATACGAAAGCACCTAATTTTTTAGTATTAAATCTTTCTTCGTAGAATAGATAAAGAAGAGATGTAATCAAACAAAATAGAATAAATACCTCATATAAATTACTAATCGGGATATGTCCAATATCCAGTCCTATCAAATAAGATTCATACCATCTTACGAGAAGCCCTATAAATCCAAATAAAACCGCTAAGGATGTAAAGGAAGATGCAATATCATCGACTAAATTATTTTTTGTAAGTAACCCTAACCAATAAAGTAAAAGTGCTAAAGCAAAAAAAACATTCATCCACATAATGGCTGACTGACTTGATATGAGATATTTTAATAAAAAGATATGCTCACTATTTGCTAGCGCTCCGCCATAGAGTTGAATTGCAAAAAGACTAATGGCAAAAACTAAGATAATAATCTTTTTGAAGTGATTCCAGCTCCAACCAAGCCAACTAAAAAAACCAACACTGCCAAATAAAATAGCCTTTTCATAAATATCCATATAGTTATGAAATGTTTTTAATGCGTAAAAAGCACCTCCTAATAAAAAGGAAAGATATAAAGCATTAAATATTTGAAATGACGTTTTTGATGATTTAAATAATTTAGTTAACATGGCTCACCTATTATTGAATAATTTTTTTAATTGCTTGACTGACTTTTTTATAGTCAATTTCAAAGTCTGGATTCTTTCTATTGGAAGTGAATGCAAGTATAGCGCCACCTTTGGATTTAATGAGTAACCATAACTTTCTTTCTCGCAAATAAATCATCGAAAAAATACCAAGTACCAAACTTAAAGACCCTAGATAAACCCAAAACTGTCCAGGAGATTTAGTGAGCTGCAGACCGCTCGCTTCTTTTTGGTCATAATTAATAAGTTCAAAATAATAAGGGGATCCATAAAAAAACATATCGCTATAAGCATTTAAAGCATCTTGAATAAATGTAACTCTGGATTGATCAAGCTCTTTATCTGAAAGATTAAATTGATTTTTATAAAGCTCTGTTGATGCAATATCTATGATTTTTAAATATGTCTGCACTGCTTTATCTTTTTCACTGGCAGGAATATTTGTATCAATATTTCGAGCAATATTGGAAAAACCGCCCTGCCCAAACAGAGTCATTAATTTATTAACGCTATTTTCAAAAGACTCTTTAACGCTAGCATTTTTATCTGAATTTACAGATTGATTTGCCATTTTCTTCGCAACAGCTTCGATCAAGGGTTTATTCTGAAGTGCTGCTTTAAATAACATAAAATCCGAAATCGAACCTTTTTGATCTGCAGGTATTTTTAAATATTTGAATTCTTCCTGGGGCGTCTCTCTCATGCCACTAATAAAGAAAGATCTCTCATCGATGGGCATAGCATACTGATAAGAAATATACTCACGAGCCTGGCCTGAATTATTTCTAATTTTATAAGTTACGCTAGGTCCAACGTTTCTAGGTTTCTCTTTAATGCCTTCTTTCAAATGTAAAATATTAAACTTTCTAAAGTCATTAAATTCATATGTAAGCTGATCTTTATCTAACTTTACTTTCTCAAAAATCTTTCCATTTATTTTTTGTGAAGTATTGGAATTCAAGAAATTCCACAATCTAATATCAAGCTTAGTACCTCCATCCTGGAAATCAGATTGATATATAGCGATCCCTTTATATGTAAAGGGGTGATTAACGCTGATTGTCTTTGTTATATCTTGAGAAAGTTCAGGGTCAGAAATAATCAAGTCACTTTCAAATGACTTTGGCATGCCCGTTGAATAATGATTAATCCTAAAGTCTTTTAAAGTGATTTTAAAAGGTAAATCTTGCACGAGATAACCGTCCTTCATTCTTACAAAAGCTACATTATCTGAAGACCCTTCAGCAAGCGTCATATTTGCTCGAAAAGAACTATTAGCTACGCTTAATCTACTTACTTCTTGAACTTTTGAGGCTGGAATATCGAGTGTTTCAATTTTTTTATAGCCAAATAGCTCTTGAGCTTTAAAAATTAAATTGCCATCTAGTAAGCCGCCTAAACAGATCACAACGACACCCACATGAGTAAAAATATAGCCTAAACGCTGATAGTTTCCTTTTTTGGCAACAATTAAGATGTCGCCATTATCTTTTAATTTTTCTTTAACTTTAAAGTTCGCTTGTTTTAAGTAATGAATAACTTGAGAAAGGTTTACCTTCTTTTTATTTTTTAAAACCAGATGATGTGTAAACGATAAAAGTGATTTTTCTTCCAAAGAATCTTTAAATAATAGAAAATCTTTAAGAATAATAGGTGTATTTTTAGTAATACAAAGTGTTGTGGATATCACCAAAAAAAGCAGGATTATTAGAAACCAAACGCTGTGATAAACATCATAGAGGCCAATTTTTTCAAAAAAACCAAACCAAAATTGACCGAATTTAATAATATAATTTTCGTAAGGCTCGTTCTGTTTAAGAATCGTTCCAATAACGGATGCAATGCCGAGAAATACAAGCATGGATACTGCAAAGCTCATCGAGCTTAGCAATTGATTTAGTTTTCTGGAATTAAATGTAGTAGATTTCAAAATAGCTCATTTTAAAAATGAAGAGTTTTGACTACGAAAGCTGCAAGGAAGTTGCAGCAATTGATCAAGAATAAATAATGAAATAACTTATCTTAAACCTTGAATATAATCAGCTACTGCTTCCATTTCTTGGTCAGTTAATTTTGCTGCAATTGTGCGCATCACTTTCGCCTCGTCGTTGGCACGAGTGCCTAATCTAAACTGTCTTAATTGATTTAAAACATATTCTGAATGTTGTCCGCCTAGACGAGGATATTTTACAGGGAGTCCATCGCCTGAAGGGCCATGACATGCAGCGCAGGCTGGAACATTATTAGCTTGAATACCAGCGCGGTAGATTTTTTCTCCTAGCGATCCTGCCCCATTTGTTTTAGCTTGACCCAAATTCAAAGTTTGTTTTGAAAAATACTCTGCTACAGCATGCATATCGGCATCTGATAGCATGCCTGCCATACCAGACATCACTGCATTTGCGCGCTCGCCTGATTTAAAATTAGTTAACTGTTTATAAAGATATTCTGGATGCTGTCCAGCTAATTTTGGATTAGCTGTAATCGCGCTATTACCATCAATTGCGTGACAAGCCGCGCATACATTTGTAACCGATTGAGGTGGGGTTTTATGTTCAATTGTTGCGGCAATTGCAATATTTGAAATAAAAAATGAAAAAATCAGAATAAAAAAAGCATTTCGACCGCTCATTGCCTAAAGCTCCATATATAAAGTATGTACAAGGCCTTCATTTTATCTAAAATCCTATTCTCGTGATAGCATTTTGATTGGATTGAACAGGTTAGGTAAAGCGCATGGCTATTTTTCAAAACGCATCATATTATATATCTGCTCACCATTTAACTGATTTACCTGCGCCCACTGGCATTGAGATTGCTTTTGCTGGAAGATCAAATGCAGGAAAATCGAGTGCTATTAATACGCTCGCCAATCATAATCGGCTGGCTTTCGTGAGTAAACAACCGGGTCGAACACAACTTATCAATTTCTTTTCTCTTGGAGAAAATCGTTTTCTAGTAGATTTACCTGGTTATGGTTACGCTAAAGTGCCGCATGCCATTAAAGATCATTGGCAAAAAACTTTAGCTACTTATTTATCGGAACGTTCATGTCTTTTTGGGCTTGTTTTAGTTATGGATATCAGGCACCCCTTAACGCCTCTTGATCAGCAAATGATAGAGTGGTTTTCACTAAACAAAAAACCTATCCATATTTTATTAACTAAAGCTGATAAGCTCTCTCGCGAAGCGTCTTTCAAAACACTTCATGCTGTAGAAAAAGAGATTAATGAAAAATGGGGAAATGCTCTTGGGATCTCATGCACTGTTCAACTTTTTTCTAGTTTAAAAAAGCAAGGGGCTGATGAAGCTGAAATTATTATTGGAAAATGGCTAAAGACGCCTATAGATCATATCCCAAACCTTGTAACCTAATTTAATGCCGCGATTTTCATACTTTGTCAAAGGCCGATAATCAGGCTTTCTGAAGAAATCTTCTGAAGTTTTTTGAAGTAATATTTCTTTGTCTAATAAATCAATAATCCAAAGCGCATAATCTTCCCAGTCGGTTGCAATATGTAAATATCCTGATTGTTTAATTTTTTGCGCCATAAGTTTAAGGAAGCTTTCTTGTATCAGCCTGCGTTTATGATGTCTTTTTTTAGGCCACGGATCAGGAAAGAAAATATGTATTCCATCAAGAGAGTCATTTTTAATCATTGTATTAAGAACTTCCACCGCGTCATGTTGGATAATTTTTAAATTAAAAATATCATTTTCTTGAATTAACTTTATTAGATTGCCAACGCCTGGAGAATGAACCTCGATGGCTATATAATTTTTATTTGGATTGGCTTTTGCAATCTCAGCGGTTGAAGTTCCCATGCCAAAGCCAATCTCTAATACAAGTTCTCCGCTCCTATTTTGAAATGCATCATTAAAATCGATTAGTTGATTTTCAAAAACGATCGCATGTTTCTTTAAGTTTTCTTGAATCGCTTTTGTTTGTGCTGCAGTAATTCTACCTTGCCTTAAAATATAGCTTCTAATAGGCCGTCGTTTAATATCCTCTTTATTTTGATCATTCATAATTTTGTGACTTTATTGTTATTTTTCAGTCCCATGAGATCTATATCAATATTTTTTTCAATAGCCATAACTTTAAACAAATCTCCCATTTCTGAAGGGGATAATAATTTTTGAATTTCTGATACTGATTTCATATATGCAGCGTGATCTTCTATATTCACTCTCTCCAGCAAATCTAATATGCCGCAATTTATAAGGAAATTTGCTTGAGAAATAAAACCTTTGATGTGCAATCCTAATTTTGAAGCCTCTCTTGCAACATAGCTAAAATTTACATGGCTTGTAATATCTTGAATGCCCAAATGAATGAGAGGGTTGTCGTGTGCATGATGTTTAAAATGGCACATTAAAGTGCCTTGAGATCTCTGATCATGAAAGTATTCCTTATCATTAAAACCATAATCAATAATTAGTAAAATGCCTTTAGTAAGGGATTGGTTGATTTTATTAATCCAGTCTTTTATATGCATTGAATGCTCTATAAGATAATTATCTGGAAGGCTTTCTAAGTTAATTTGGTCATAAGCAGATAGGTCATCTATCAATTTGTCTTTCCAAATAAACGTGCCGTTTTCGACACCCACGCCTTTTTGGAAATAACTGCTTAGGTTTTTTTTGATCAAATCTATAGGGAATGCATCTAAAAGTTCGTTACAAAAAATAATGCCTTCATATTCCTGCGGTATCTCATCGATCCATCTCACCTTGCTAAATAAGTTTGAAGGTAAATTTTCTATTAAGAGATCGTATTGTTGTTTTCTTAATGAGTGGCTTATTTCTAAAATAAAGTAATGATTAATATTTTCGCTATTAACCTCTAAAGATTGAATAGTTTCAAGGGCAAACTTACCTGATCCAGCCCCAATTTCAATGATATTTCTATCGAGCGATTGAAAAATTTCTTTAAATTGAATGCACAATGATTTAGCAAAAAAACTAGATATTTCTGGCGCCGTAACAAAGTCCCCTTTTTCGCCAAACTTTCTTAAGCTACCTGAGTAATAACCAAAATCATGGTCATAAAGTGCGAACTCCATAAAATGATTAAAACTAATCCATCCACCCGCAGCATCAATAGATTGAATAATTTTTGTTTTTAAAGACTCGCTTAATCGAAGTTCATTTTCTGGGGCTATAGGCATTGATGACATAGGTATTAGATTATAATAGAGCCAACTCATTTATACATAAACCCATGAAATCTAATAGAAAAATTGCTTTGGTTACTGGTGGTGCCAAAAGAATTGGGCAGGCAATTTGTAAAATGCTCCATGCATCAGGTGTCGATTTGATGATCCATTATCGCCATTCATCTGATGAGGCGAAAACCCTTCAACAAGAACTTAATGGAATTCGCAAAGACTCTGCCAGCATTATCCAAGCCGATCTTCTCAATCTAAATGTATTGCCGAGCTTGATTCAAGAAACAATGAATGTATACGGAAGATTAGATATCTTAATTAATAATGCTTCTAGTTATTACCCTACTGAAATTGGCAAGATGAATGAAAAAAACTGGAATGATCTTATCGGTAGCAATCTAAAAGCGCCTTTATTTTTATCTCAACTGGCAGCAGATGAGCTTATTAAAACCAAAGGTTGCATTATAAATATTACTGATACTCATATAGATAAGCCCAAGAAAAATTACATTATTTATAGTATTGCTAAATCAGGCCTGACCACGCTTACAAAATCGTTAGCTCAAGAATTAAGTCCGGATGTGCGCGTGAATGCTGTTGCTCCAGGCCCTGTGTTATGGCCTGAAAATAACGAAGAATTTAACGAAATTTATAAGCAAAGAGTTATTTCTCAAACTTTATTAAAAAAAATGGGCTCGCCTGAAGATGTCGCAATGGCAGTTAAATTTTTAGTTTTAGATGCTCCATTCATTACAGGCCATATCCTAGCTGTAGATGGAGGAAGATCTATCTCGCTATGATTCCTCACACACCATTTGATGCAACCAATAACTTTCTTAAGCTGAGAAATAAACTTATAGGCTTAACTGGAAAGGCGATCACTGATTTTAATATGATTGAAAACAATGATCGCGTGATGGTTTGCATGAGCGGCGGAAAAGACTCATATTCATTATTAATGTTTCTATTAGCCCTCAAAGAAAGAGCTCCCATTCATTTCGATATCATTGCAATGAATTTAGATCAAAAACAGCCAGGCTTCCCTGCAGATGTATTGCCTAATTTTTTAAAAAATTTAGGTGTCGAGCATTTGATAGTGACCGAAGATACCTACTCTATCGTAAAAGAAAAAATACCAAGTGGCAAAACTACCTGCTCTTTATGTTCACGCTTAAGACGTGGCATCATTTACAGAACAGCAAAAGAACTTAATATCAATAAAATTGCCTTGGGTCATCATCGTGACGATATTGTCGAAACACTCTTTCTGAATATGTTTTTTGGCTCTAAATTGAAAGCTATGCCGCCTAAACTTATTTCTAATGATAGTAAAAATATTGTTATTAGGCCTTTAGCATACTGCTCAGAAAAAGAGATCTCAAGTTATGCGGCTCGAATGAATTTCCCTATTATTCCTTGCAATTTATGTGGCTCCCAAGAAAATCTTCAAAGAAAAAAAATAAAAGAAATGTTGATGGCATGGGAAAAAGATCAGCCAGGCAGAATTAATAATATCTATAGAGCGATATCAAATGTCGAACTTTCTCATTTAGGGGACCGAAGATTATATGATTTCGAAAATCTTAATCAATCTAATGAGGAAGAAAGTGAAGAACATCTCTTTACAGAGGATTTAATTAGAAATCTGAATGCTGACCTAAGTCATATACCTTCATTTACAGAAAATATTACCTCTGAAATCAATATTTAAATTTAATTCACGTAATTTATTTAACTAAGTTAGTATAGATACCTTGTATATATCAAGATTTAAATTTATTATTCATCCAATTTTTCGATCTAGAAACGCATCTCATGTCTAAACTTTTAATTGTTGAGTCCCCCTCTAAAGCCAAAACCCTTAAAAAGTATCTTGGTAGTAAATTTGAAGTTTTAGCATCTTATGGTCACGTTCGTGATCTTATCC
The DNA here is from genome assembly GCA_903914945.1 of uncultured Methylophilaceae bacterium. GTDB lineage: Bacteria > Pseudomonadota > Gammaproteobacteria > Burkholderiales > Methylophilaceae > Methylopumilus. The sequence continues at coordinate 12,161 of CAIWQV010000072.1, read as the reverse complement.
CCAAGACAGGCGCTGTCGAAACGGATAACAATTTCAAAATGAACTATGCAATCATTGAAAGAAATTCAAGGCATGTTGATGAAATTGCACGAGCAGTAAAGAAATCTGATGAAGTTTATCTGGCTACCGATCCGGACCGCGAAGGCGAAGCTATTTCATGGCACATCTTAGAAATACTCAATGAAAAAAAATTAACTAAAGACAAATTAATTAAACGCGTTATTTTTCAAGAAATAACAAAATCTGCAATTGAATACGCTATTGAGCATCCTCGTGATATTTCTATGCCTCTTGTTAATGCTCAGCAAGCGAGAAGAGCCCTTGATTATCTTGTTGGGTTTAACTTGTCTCCACTGCTTTGGAAAAAAATTAGAAGGGGATTATCAGCTGGAAGAGTTCAAAGTCCAGCACTGAGACTTATTATTGAACGTGAAATTGAAATTGAAAAATTTATCAGTCAAGAGTATTGGACGATTCATTTAGATTCAATTAAGGCTAAGAATAAATTTCAAGCCAAGCTTATTCAGCTCGACAATAAGAAGATAGAACAATTTACTATCACTTCAAAAGAAAATCATGAAACTGTTGTTGGCAAATTACTTTTAGAAAGTGCGGGTAAAACAAAAGTAACGCGAGTTGAAAAAAAACAAAGGACACGAAATCCAGCTCCTCCTTTTACCACTTCAACACTCCAACAAGAATCTGTTCGTAAGCTAGGTTTTACGACGAGTCGAGCCATGAGAATTGCTCAACAGCTCTATGAAGGTGTTGATATTGGAAGTGGTACAGTCGGTTTAATTAGTTATATGAGAACAGATTCACTTACGCTTTCAAATGAAGCAATGAACCAAATTAGAGGCTATATCAAGTCAAATTTTGATGCAGATTACTTGCCCAATGCGCCTATTTTTTATAAAACAAAATCAAAAAATGCTCAAGAAGCGCATGAGGCGATTAGGCCTACTGATATAAGTCGAACGCCTCAAAGTTTAATAGGTAAGCTATCTCCTGAACAATTTAAATTATATGAAATGATTTGGAAGCGCTCCTTAGCAAGTCAAATGACACCAGCAAAATTTGATGCTGTGAGTGTTGATCTCGCTATTGGATCCGAAGCTAATTTATTTAGAGCAACTGGACAGACGCTCATATTCCCTGGTTTTATAGCTATTTACACCGAAAGTTTGGATGACGCTTCCAATGAAGACGAAGATTCTCTTAAGCTTCCTCCTCTCGAAACCGGAGAAATTTTAACTGTCGATAAAATATATGGTGACCAACATTTTACTGAGCCTCCGCCAAGATACTCAGAAGCTAGCTTAGTAAAATCTTTAGAAGAATATGGCATTGGAAGGCCATCTACCTATGCAAGTATTATTTCAACTCTTCAAGATAGAGAATACGTCATTCTTGATAAGAAAAGATTTATGCCTACCGATGTAGGCCGTGTTGTTAATAAATTTCTTACTGAACATTTTACACGTTACGTTGATTATGATTTTACCGCTGGGCTTGAAAGCTCTTTAGATGAAATCGCTGAAAATAATAAAGAATGGGTTCCGCTTCTTAAAAGTTTTTGGGATGACTTTAATAAAACAATTATTGAAAAATCAAATATTGATCGAGCTGAGATTACTCAAGAAGCAATCAATGAAGACTGTCCTAAATGCAGTAAGCCGTTGTTCTCAAGACTAGGAAGACGAGGTAAATTTATTGGATGCTCAGGTTATCCAGATTGTGATTACACAAGAAATGTAAATGGTGATGCAAATACTCCGAATGAACCTGTGCTTGTGTGTAAAGATACCGAGACTGGAAAAGATGTCCTTTTATTAGTGGGTCCTTATGGTCCCTATCTTCAAGTAGGTGTCCAAGAAGAGGATAGTAAAAAGAAACCCAAACGTGTCAGCGTTCCTAAGGAAATTTCATTAAGTGATTTAAATGAAGATATAGCATTAAAGCTTTTATCATTACCTAAAGAACTGGGTCTCCATCCTGAAACAGGGAAAAAAATTATCGTTAATATTGGTCGTTTTGGTCCTTACGTAAATTATGATGGTAAATTCAAATCAATTCCAAGATCTGAATCTATTTTTGATGTTACGCTTGATCGAGGCCTTGAGCTTATTGCAGAAGCTATCGCCAAAAATGCGCCTTTAAGATCTTTAGGTAACGATCCCGAGGAAAATCTTTCTGTTGAAATTTTTAATGGTCGCTATGGCATATATCTTCAAAAAGGTTCGACCAAGGTCACTCTTCCAAAAGATCAAGATATAGAAAAAATTACTTTGGAAGAAGCTTTAATACTTATAAGCAACAAAGAAGCTTTAGGTAAAGGTAAGAAGAAGAAAGCTGCCAAAAAAACAGCTGTAAAAAAAGTAGCTACTAAAAAACCTGCAGCAAAAAAGAAAACAATAAAAGCTAAAAAGATTTAACTATTTTGTTTGAGTTGATTTGAGTAAGCAATTGAAGATGTTTTTTCAATCCATTTTCGAATTCTATTTGCATCTGCAATTCGAGTAGCGCTTCCATAAGATTTAAGAAGTACGATAATCATAGGCTGACCACTAATCATAGCTTGCATTACAAGACACTTACCTGCTTCTTGAATAAAGCCTGTTTTTGATAGGCCAATAATCCAATCGCTTTTTCTGACTAATCCATTTGTATTATTAAAATTGACCGGTGCACGATGTCCTTTAACGTATGCTTCATATGAAGCTGTAGTTGTAATTTCACGAATTTCCGGATATTGATAAGCAGCCTTTACCATCTTAACCAGATCTTCAGCAGTAGACATATTATGATTATTAAGCCCTGTGGGATCTGCAAATTCACTTCGTATCATATCAAGTTGTAATGCTTTAATATTCATAGCATTTACAAAGCCAGCTTTTCCTGTCGGGTAATTTCTACCAAGCGCAGCGGCCGCACGATTATCAGAAGCAATCAAAGCAATTTTGAGCATTTCAGACCGAGGCAATATGGTGCCTACGGGTAATTTTGAGCTTGAATTTTTTAATGTATCAACATCCTCATCAGTGATCATGATCTCTTCATCCATAGGCAGTTTCGCATCTAAAGTAACCATGGCAGTCATGAGTTTAGTTACAGATGCAATAGAGGTTTGAGCGTCAGTATCTTTAGCGTAAATAACCTCACCTGTATTTTGATTCACAATAAGAGCGTTTGAAGAAGCTACTCTTAAAAGGCCATCTTTGTTTGTTTTGTTATCTGCTGCTGATATGCGAGCTAATTCAGATTTCGTGGGTTTTTTAGATCTTGTTTGATTTGCTTCAGCTGATATTGCAGCTAATGTAAGGAAGAAAGTGATGCTTAGGATGAAAAAAAGTCTAATACGTTCTCTCACTCGGAAATCTCCTATTCATTCTAAATTTACGCGATAATAAACAATAAAATCATATTTGTCATTAACTTAATGTATTTAAACATAAAATTACTGTCGGTCCTTTTATTATGAACACACCTAATACGCTTATTTATACCGCCGAACACCTATGGATTAAATCTACTAGTGAGTCGATTTACGAAATTGGCATTACTAATTACGCACAAGATCTTTTGGGTGATATCGTTTTTGTAGAATTGCCTGAATTACAGACTCAAATTTTAAGGGATGTCGCTTTTGGTGTAGTTGAATCTGTCAAAACTGCTTCTGATTTAATTGGTCCATTAAATGGTGTAATTACTGAAATTAATCCTATTATCAGCAAATCACCCGAAGTAATAAACGATCAGCCTTATGAAAATTGGATTTGTAAAATACATTCTTTGGATGATACAAGTGACAAAGAATTTTTTTTAGATGCTTCTCGATATAACGAGCTAATCCGCTAATTACATTTCCTTCGAAGCATCAATTAACTGAATTTCATAACCGCGATCACGGTAGAATTTAAGTCGCTCTCTAGCCATTTTCTTGTCTTCCTCTTCATGTGAAACAATCTCAATCAGCCTTAAATATCTTGAAAAAACAGGTGAAACATCAGGCTTTAAATTAATAATAAAATCATCAGAAGTAAGCCTATGCTCCCAGTCAATATGTATAGGTATGCTCTTTTCATAGCTGCCTATGGTATGAGGTAAAAATGAACTAACTGAATGAGTGTAAAGAAAATTACTTAATGCTTCAGCACTGCTTAGGTCATTAACTGCTACAAACATTTTTCTTTTACGAAAAATTTCTTTCTCTATGATTCCATAAATTTTATTCATTTTATTTTCAACATTAAAATAAAAATCTATATGGGTCATAAAAATTTAATGCAGTTTGCTTAAAATATAATGCATTAATAATCCAACAGGCCTTCCTGTGGCGCCTTTTGCTTTTCCAGACTTCCAAGCAGTTCCTGCAATATCTAAATGAGCCCATTTATATTTTTTTGCAAACCTAGATAAGAAACAAGCAGCTGTAATGCTGCCTCCAGCTCTTCCGCCAATATTAGCCATATCTGCAAAATTACTATCCAATTGAGATTGATAATCTTCCCATAAAGGCATATGCCATGCGCGATCCATAGATATTTTACCTGCTGACTCAAGATCTTTTGCTAGCTTATCGTCATTACTGTATAAACCTGAAGCATGATGTCCAAGCGCAATGACACATGCGCCAGTAAGAGTTGCAATATCAATTACTACTTCTGGATTAAACCTCTCCGCATAGGTTAGTGCGTCACATAAAATTAATCTTCCCTCAGCATCAGTATTTAATACCTCAATTGTCTGGCCTGACATGCTGGTTAGAATATCTCCCGGTTTTAATGCTAAGCCATCAGGAAGATTTTCACACGTTGGTATTATTCCAATGATATTCATGGGCAGATTTAATAAGCCAATTGTCTTAAAAGTACCAAGGACACTTGCAGCGCCACACATGTCGTATTTCATTTCATCCATATCGCCTGCGGGCTTAATTGATATGCCACCCGCATCAAAGGTAATACCCTTGCCTACCAAAACAATAGGTTTTTGCGTTTTTTTACCTTTGCTATGCTGAAGCACAATAAATTTGGGGGGCTGTCTACTGCCTTTAGCAACACCAAGGAAAGAGCCCATTTTTAACTTTTCAATTTGTTTCTGATCTAAGACTTCAACTTTGATTCCGTGGTCTTTTCCAAGCTCTTGAGCTTTCTTACCTAAATATGTTGGCGTACAAATGTTAGGTGGAAGATTGCCAAGTGTTTTTGTAAATTCAATTCCTCTAGCAAGTGCAAAAGATTTTTTTAATGCATTTTCGCCTACTTTTTGATTCTTCTTATCCACAGTCACAAAAAACTCAAAGTCCCTTTTAATTTTTTTGTTAATTGTTTTAAGCTCAGCGAATTCATAATTTGCATCCATTGCCTCATTAACAAAATGTTCAATATTCCATGCAATACTTTGTTCTTGAACTGTAACAATTTGCAAATGAGACACCACTATCTTGGCATCCATTTTTTTAAGCGTTTGCATCATAGTTCTTATTGCTGAACGATATTTATTCCCATCAAGCTCTTTTTCTTTGCCTAGCCCTATAAGAAGTATTTTTGGAATTTTGATTCCAGGAATGCTATATAAAATAAGTGACGAACCAATTTTTCCGCTCATATCACCATGTTTCAAAATATTAGAAATATGAGTGATTGAAGGCGCACTTAAAAGGGATTTGTCATATACGACTTTAAGCGAGTCGTAAACTCCAATGACTAATACATCTGAACGTTGTTTTTCCAGTGCATCTGTTTTTATGCTAAATTTCATATATATTCCTTAAATATTCTCGAATTTTAAAAACGGGAAAAAATCACTCTATGTTATTTAAAACCTCGTTAAAAAAAGAACTGCTCACTAATTCAATTACGGCGCTTTTAATACTTATAAGTATAGTTATGGCCCAAAGAATTACAGTTTATCTTAGATTTGCAACTAAGGGCTATATCCCCAATGACTCTATAAAAACTATACTAGGTCTTAACCTTATCAAATATTCGCCACTTTTATTATCCCTGTCTATCTTTCTAGCTGTTCTTCTTACGCTTTCAAGATGGTATAGAGACCATGAAATGATTATATGGTTAAGCACAGGCATGAGTCTTGCAAAAATTATTAAGCCAATCACTTCATTTGCTTTGCCAGCTGTCATTATGGTCGCTTTTCTTTCTCTTTTTCTGAACCCATGGGCAGTAAGAACAGCTGATCAGTATAAGAGTCAATTAAAAAGTCGTGATGAGTTATCTACACTTAATCCAGGGACATTTAAAGAGTCGAAAAGTTCTGATCGTGTATTTTATGTTGAAAGTTTTGATGAGTTAGGCAGTGCTGTAAAGAATATATTTGTGCAAACAAAACAGCATAATAAGCTCGGCGTTGTGATTGCCAATAATGGTCACAGGGAGATTTCAAGTAAGGGTGATAATTATGTAATCCTACAAAAAGGCCGAAGATATGAAGGCGTTCCAAATACAAAAGAATTTTCCACAACAGAATTTGACCAATATGGAATATTAACAGCCCAACAGCCGGTTGAGCCTTATACGGAAAGCATTGATAGTAAAAAACTGTCTGACGTATTGAAATCCAACACATTGGAAGATCGCTTAGAGTTTCAATGGCGAATCGCATCTCCCATCGCATGTATGCTTTTAGTTTTTCTAGCTATACCTCTTAGCTTTACAAATCCTCGCGCAGGAAGATCTTTAAATATTATTTTTGCTGTATTAATTTTTATTATCTACAACAATCTGCTGGCTATTATGAATACATTCATCACCCTTAAAAAAGTAAGTGTGGTAATTGGTTTTTGGCCAATTCATCTTATTTTTTTATTAGCGGCTATTTATCTTACTTATAGGCGATCTATGAATCAGCCATTATTTAGTCTAAAAGGTATTTTTACTAGTAAATGAAAATTTTGAATCGATATCTTAATTTAGAAGTTGCGATACCTATTTTCTGGATCATGATAGGTCTCATTGGTATCTTTACATTCTTTGATTTCATTCAAGAAATGAATGATTTAGGTAAAGGGGCATATAACTTACTTAGTGTCTTTAGTTATGTTGCTCTTAGTATTCCAGGGCATGTTTATGAAATCGTTCCTATCGCAGTCCTGATTGGATCAATGTATGCCATGGGCCAGCTATCAGAGAATTCTGAATTTACAGTTATCCGCTCAAGTGGCTATTCAATAAAGCGGATAGCATTTACGCTCTCTTTTACAGGGCTATTTTTCACTCTATTTACATTTGCTGTAGGAGATCTTGTGACACCTATTTCAGAAAAAAGAGCGCAAGAGATAAAAATTACAGCCAAAGATGCAATTGTCACGCAGGAATTCAAATCCGGCTTATGGATAAAAGATAGTAATAGCTTTATCAATGTGGAGCATGTCTTACCTGATTCAAGCTTATCTGATATTCACATATATGAATTTGATAAAACTTTTCATTTAAGAACAATAACTAATGCAAAAAAAGGAAGTTTTAAAGGCTCTGAATGGAAGCTCGATGACATCAACCAAACAATTTTTGATCAAGGAAAGATTTCTACAAGCTCACTTAAAAGTGCAAATTGGCAATCACTTATTAAGCCTGAAATGATGAATGTTCTGCTCGTATCTCCAGAGAAGATGTCATCAATGAGTCTAGTTCATTTTATTAAATACTTAAAAAATAATAAGCAAAAAGTTACAAGGTATGAAGTAGCTTTATGGGAAAAATTAATTTACCCATTAGCTTCAATTGCAATGGTTCTGTTTGCAATCCCATTCGGATTTTTTCAAGAGCGCTCAGGCGGTAAAAACGTAAAAATTTTCTTAGGTATTTTAATCGGTATTTTTTATCAAATCATGAATTCATCTTTTAGATATATTGGACTTCTCAATGACTGGCAGCCGCTTTCCTGTGCCGTGATCCCAACACTTATTTTCTTTTCAATTGGTGTGATGATGATTTATAAAACCGAACATCAATAAAGTAATTATTTAAAATTTGATCATGAAGATATAAATGTTTTTTATTGGCGAGTGCCCATATAAACCCGATAGCACATATCAAAGCGCTGAAAGTTGCGTAAATATAACGTATCCATGCTATTTTTTTTGTTAGCTTTCCACGTGAAGATATTATTTTCAAATTCCACGCTCTCATAGCTAGGGTTTGGCCAGAGGTTGTCCAGCAATATGTAAGATATACCCCTGAGAGGAGCCATAAATAAATCTGGAAAATCAACCTTTGATATTCACCAAAGAACCCATCAAGGAAAAATATGAAAAAAAAACCTGCTACCATCCATAATGGGATAAGCGCAAATAATTCATATATCAATGAGCCATAAAGACGTATAAGTGGTGGAAATTTTTTCTTCACAGATAAAAAAATTAATAAAGAGTGAAGAATAGATATGTTAGATAAAGAGTGCCATTGATCCCTAAATGCCATACTTTAATATTAGATCTTTGAATCAAAAATCTAATCCATATAGCCGCAATCAATGTAATTAAAATACTTAGATAAATTTCTTTTCTTGGCGCCCATGGAGTCAAGATGATTCCTATTGCAGGGAGAAGAGTCCCTTGAAAAACCATTGCTCCTGTTACATTTCCAAAGGCAAGAGTATCTTTACCTTTCCTAATCCATAAAATACTATTTATTTTTTCAGGCAATTCAGTTGCAATTGGAATAATCAGCATCGATAAAATTAATGTCGAAATACCTATTAAAGAGGAAGCTTCTTCAACTCCAGCAATAAATCCCTTCGCTCCGTAAATTAAAAGTATTAATCCAAGCAATAACTGAATAGAAATAATCATATAGTTGTTAGGAAGCCCGATCTTTTCTAAAAACATTGGGCTTGAAGCTTCTGTAGCATGGCCTACCTCTACAAGTTTTTTAGAGGCACGAATAGTTAATAGCAAATAAATAAAATATGAAAAAATCATAATAAATCCAATTAAATCCTTAGCAAGTGCTGATGAATGAGGAATGAATAATGCTGCACCTGCAAATAGAAAAGAAATAATAAAGAAATCTAAATCTCTGATAAGTCCTGTTTTTTCTGGCTTTAAATGGCCTTGAAGACCACGATGCTTTAAAACAGAGAATGCCATTAGAAATAAAGTTAATGTTGAAAGCATCAAAGGGGCTCCTAAAATAGCTCCAACACCAACTTCTTCATTGATTGTCTGATTTTCATGGTTAGACATTAAGGCCAACAATGGTACTAATGTTTCAGGAAGTGCTGTTCCAATAGCAGCAAAAATAGACCCTGTCACACCTTCTGATATTTTTAATTTCTCACCTAGATGCTCAAGTGCATTGGTAAATATCTCCGCTGAGACTAAAATAACTAGTAACATGAAACATAAATTTAAAAAAATCATTTCAATCCTTTAATTGTAAATATTACTTAAATTAACAATGCTTACATCTATATCAATAGACAGTTCTGGGTTTGCAAATAAAGCGGAGGTTATATTATCGCCTAACTTTGACAATCGTCCGAACAAGTCAAATATTAGTTTAATTGTAATCCATAACATTAGTCTCCCGCCTGGAATTTATGGAGGGGATAATATTATTGATTTATTTACAAATAAACTTAACCCTGATAATCATGAATACTTTAAATCTATTTCAAATCTTAAAGTATCCTCACATTTTTTAATTAGAAGAAGCGGATCGCTTATTCAATTTGTATCATGCCTAGATCGGGCCTGGCATGCTGGAGAGTCCTCCTGGAATCAAGAGAATAATTGCAACGATTTTTCAATTGGGATTGAACTAGAAGGTAGTGACTATGACGCTTTCGAGCCTGAGCAATACAGATGTCTGCAAGAGTTAATTCAAAGTATAGTCAATCATTATCCCATCCAAGGAATTGCGGGACATTCGGATATTGCGCCATCACGAAAGACTGATCCAGGCCCTTTTTTTGAATGGGACAAGATTAAATCTTTGTTTCAGGACTTAATATATAAAAATTAATTATTACGAATTAATTTTTGTACAATTAAACTTACGACAATATCTCCCTCGACATTTACTGCGGTTCGAAATGTATCAAGAAGCCGATCGATTGGCAATAAAATAGCAAGCGCTTCTAAAGGAAGTCCAACGGATTGCAATACCATGGCCATTGTGACCATACCAGCGCTTGGAATACCTGGAGCACCAATCGCTCCTATCATTGCAGTACAAAAAATAATAAGTTGCTGGCCTATTTCTAAGTCAATACCAGAAAGATTTGCAACAAATAAAGCAGCTGAAGCTTCGTAAAGAGCTGTGCCATCCATATTCATAGTTGCTCCTATAGGTATAACAAATCTAGCAATATCAGGCTTAACCTTTAAATTTTTCTCAACTGCGCTCAAGGTAACTGGAATAGTTGCACTGCTTGAGCTTGTTGCAAAAGCTGTCATGATTGCTTCTCGAGCTCCTTGCCATAATATAAAAAGATTTATTTTTGTAAAGAAATAGAGCAGTAAAGGTAAAACTACTATTCCATGAAAAAGTGTCATCCCAATAATGACCACAATAAATTTTGAGAGAGTTAAAAATAAATCGGGTGATTGCTGAGTAACAAGTTTAATGATCAAAGCTGAGACACCATATGGAGAAAACCGAACAATCCAAGAAACTATTTTCATGGTGACGCCTAATAGACCATTAAATATTTTTTTTACATCAACAAACTCTTTGCCACCCTTGGCGATAGCAAAACCTACCAGCATTGAAAATGTAATAACTCCTAAAATATTTCCTTCAGCCATTGCTTTTAGTGGATTAACGAAAAAACTGCCAAAAAATTGCTTGGTAAAAAGTGTTAGATTTATAGAAGCTTGATGAAAGTTATTTAATTGCTCACTAAATATAGATAAAGACATGCCTCGCCCAGGCTGGAATAGGTTCATTGATCCAAGGCCTAAGATAATTGCTAGCGCCATAGAAATGAAAAAGAATAGAAACGTTAATGACCAAATTTTTGATGATTGCTTATGTGAGCTTAAATTTGCTATGCCCACTGAGATAGAAAAGAATATGACTGGAATCAATATCATTTTTAAAGAAGATACAAATATATCTGCCACAAGCTCAGCCATATATAAGATCGAATCGCTACCATGAGCTAAGGGATTGAATTTGATATAAAGGCCGATCAATAAGCCAACCAAGACCCCTATTAAAATCTGATAATTTGCTTTATTTTTCATTTTCTTATTCTATGCGCTCAAGCACAGCAGCAAAGAAACCGTCTGTTTTTTGGTGATGTGGGGTCAATTTTAAAAAACTACCTGTAGAAAGAGGTATTTGATTTTTTACCAATATCTCATTCACAGATATGACTCTAAAATTTTTATTGCCATCTAAAAACTTTTCAACAATAGATTCATTTTCTCTCTTTAAAAGACTACAAGTGGAGTAAATTAATCGGCCTTCTTTTTTTACCAATTTTTTGGCTTCTTCTAGAATAGCTAATTGTTTTATATTAAGCTCATCTAAATCCTCAATGGAATTTTTCCATTTCAGATCTGGATTTCTTCTAAATGTTCCGGTGCCACTGCAAGGAACATCAGCAAGTACTCGATCAAATTTTCCATGTAATTTTTTAAGCTTTGCATCTTTTTCATTTTTAATTTTTTGTGCAAATAAATTAGATAGTCCAGATTTTTTTAACCGCTTGCCTAGGTTAATAATTCTTTTTTCTGAAATATCATAGGCATATATTCGTCCAGTATTTTTCATAATGGCACCTATTGCTAAACTTTTGCCTCCTGCCCCAGCGCAAAAATCTGCAACCATCATTCCTCTTTTCGCATCTACTGCGAAACTTAGTATTTGACTGCTTTCATCCTGAACCTCAATTTTTCCTTCTACAAATACCGGATTTTTACTTAATGATGTCCCTCTAGGGATTCTGATCCCGGAGGGGGAGTATGCCATCACTTCAATATCCACTATTTCTTTAGCGAGTAATTCAATAAGCTCCTCTCGGCTAATTTTTATAGTATTAATTCTGATATCTAATTTAGCTGGCTCAAGGAAACTTCTTCCTAGATCTATTGCTTCATCTAAACCATATTGCTCCACTAATAAATCCCAAAGCCAATCTGGCAAGCTTAATTTTTCAGGCCAGGTATAGTTTTCAGTGTCTCTTGATTT
>CAIWQV010000071.1 GCA_903914945.1 uncultured Methylophilaceae bacterium | reverse complement strand
GGTATTGAAAGAATTAATATCGAGCTTTCAATTAAAAATAAATTAAAACTTTTAGATGATTTAGAAAATTTTATTGAGCATGATAAATTTATTTATGAAGAAGAAGGACTAAATTCTGATCCAGAATTAACCCAAGTGAAACAAAAAATGAGTATTGATTTGATTCATGGGTTAAGAGAAAAATGGGGTCAGATGCTAGATAATCTTGATAGCCCTCCATCAACGCTGCTTGAAAGAAATGATGATATTGAAGACAAATATGAAAGTATATTTAGAGCACTTCAGTCTTATGAATTAAGAATTTCTTGGAAAAAGGAACTCAAAGATCCTCTCCATGAAATTTTTAGCGGAAGAGAATACCAAAGCTTTTTACTAAAACTAGATCAAATTCACAAAAATACCTTAAAGAGTAGAGTATTTATAGCTCTACATATGCATGCTGGTGATGGTAATGTGCATACCAATATTCCGGTCAATTCTGATGATTATCAAATGATGCAAGAAGCACGCGAGTCCGTCGTTAGAGTTATGGATCTTGCTAAAAGTCTCAATGGCGTTATTTCTGGTGAACATGGTATTGGTATTACCAAAATGGAATTCTTAGATGAAACAACAATTCAAGCCTTTGAGAAATACAAAAATAAAGTAGACCCTTTTGGACATTTTAATAAAGGTAAATTACTTCCAGGATCTGGCTTAGAGAATGCCTATACACCAAGCTTTGGATTGTTAGAGCAAGAATCTATCATCATGGAACAATCTGCTATTGGAGAAATAGCAGATTCAATTAGCGATTGTTTACGTTGCGGCAAATGTAAGCCTGTATGCACAACACATGTGCCACGGTCTAATTTACTTTACAGCCCAAGAAATAAAATTTTGGCGACTTCATTACTCATAGAAGCATTTTTATATGAAGAACAAACAAGACGGGGTATTTCGATAAAGCATTTCGATGAATTTAACGATGTTGCTGATCATTGCACTGTTTGCCACAAATGCCTTAACCCTTGCCCAGTAGATATCGATTTTGGTGAAGTATCCATTGCTATGCGTAATTTTTTGAGAGAGCAGGGTAAACGTCACTTTAGCCCAGGCACAGCATTAGCGATGAGTTATCTAAATATGAAAGATCCAGTCACTATTAAAATTATGAGAACCTTAATGGTCGATGTTGGATACAAAGTTCAACAAGCTGGCCATAACTTATTAAAAAAACTCGGCACCATTAATTTATTTAAAAATAATCCTCCGTCAACTATTGGTAAAGCGCCGATCAAGTCTCAAATTATTCATTTCTTAAATCGGCCAATGCCTAAAAATATGCCAACTAAGACCTCGAGAGCGCTGCTTGGCATTGAAGATGATAAAGTTGTTCCAGTCATAAGAAACCTGGAAAAGATTAATGAAGATTCTGATGCAGTTTTTTATTTCCCTGGATGCGGCTCTGAAAGACTCTTCTCACAAGTAGGATTAGCAACCCAAGCTATGTTATATGAGGTTGGTGCGATTACTGTTCTTCCGCCTGGATACTTATGTTGTGGTTATCCTCAAACTTCTACCGGTAATCATGATAAAGGTCAAAAAATAACTTCTGACAATCGTGTGCAGTTCCATAGAGTAGCGAACACACTAAATTATCTCGATATTAAAACAGTGATTGTTTCTTGCGGCACCTGTATGGATCAGTTACAAAAATATGAATTTGAAAAAATATTTCCTGGTTGCAGGTTATTAGATATTCATGAATATCTCATGGAAAAAGGAGTAAAAATGGAAGGCGTTTCAGGTACTAGATATATGTACCATGATCCTTGCCATAGCCCAATGAAAACATATGCACCTTCTAAAGTTACGAACGCATTAATGAATACCAGTGTGCCTTTGAATGATCGTTGTTGTGGAGAATCAGGAACTTTTGCTCTAGGTAGGCCGGACATTGCGACTCAGGTTAAAAAGAGAAAACAGGAAGAAATTGAAAAAGGGATTCAAAAAATGGGCATTGATCAACCAGAGTCATTCGGTGAAGTCAAAATTCTTACTTCTTGCCCTTCTTGCTTGCAGGGATTGGCGCGTTATGGAGAAGAAACAAATACGACAGCAGACTATATTGTGGTTGAGTTAGCCAAGAATTTATTAGGCGCTAATTGGATGCAAAACTTTGTAGAAAGCTCCACTAAAGGTGGAATTGAAAAAATACTTTTATAGTTTATAGAATAGGTATTAATATACCTGTAGCAAGGTTTTGAATAACACGCGTAATACTTCTTTCCATTTTTTCTGACAATGTAAAAGCAATAAAGTCTGTTCTGCCAATAATTTTCCCAAATTCCCTCTCAAAAGATAAATTATTTTCTTTTTCATTGATTTCATTTGCCACAAGAAAGAGCCTGCCAGAAGCATCTTTTGTATTAGAGAGTTTCCAGGCAGCTATTTCTACATTTCGAGAAGCGTTATATAAAAGCTGAGGGTCAATCGAATCAAATAAATAAAATTCTTTTTTCCCTCCATGGGCCTTAATAAGCATTGTATACATACCTACAATAAATGGGAGAACTCTATCCCCTTTGTAATCTTCATTGAATGCAAGATAGATTGCATCATTACCTTGAATATTATTGATAGCTTCAAAATTCCAATTATGATTTCCGTTAAATACCCAGTTCACCATTTTTTCCGCATCTTCAGAAGTGCTTTTTTTTAGTTCGGAAGGGTTTCTCTTATAAAGCTTAATCATAAGTGATCTTAAGCTTTGAATATTTTCTCTAATTTCATGATCAGCCATTCGGTCAAAATCTGTTTTGCCAAGCTGAGTTCCAGACTGTCTATCAGGCTCCACAATCTCTTTGCCGTAAGCAGGTTGAATGGATAACAAACTTGAAAGCAGCAAACCAAAAAAAAGTAAGAAATTATTCTTTTGCATTAAGTATTCAACGACAGTCTATCTTGAGGGAATATAATTTTAAATTGACTACCTTTACCCGCTTGGCTTGTAATTTCTACCTGCGCTTCGTGTCGAATACATACATGTTTCACAATAGATAAGCCTAATCCTGTCCCACCAGATTTTCTGCTGCGATCAGCATCTATTCTGAAGAAGCGCTCGGTTAATCTAGGGATTAATTTTTCATCAATTCCAATTCCAGTATCTTGAACTTCAAAATATGGCCTCTGATTTTTCATGCCCCATATAATATTTATAGAACCACCTTTTTTTGTATAACGAATAGCATTAATTATTAAATTAAAAAAGGCACTATAAATTTCTTTCTCATATCCTAATAAAGAGACATCTTTGCTGATAGACATAGTGATCTTATGTTCCTTATTAGAAATTAATGTAGAGTCTTTTTTCAAGCTTTTAAAAAGCTGAGACATATTAATTAATTTTTTCACCGCAGGGGCTGCGTTCGACTCAATGGACGAAAGCTTAAGTAAGTCCTCAACCAATTTACTCATTCGATTAGATTGTTCAAGCATCATTTGAAGATAAGGACGCGTTTTTTCATTAAATTCATTTTTCATATCAGAAAGCGTTTCTAAAAACCCTACAATGACCGTGAGTGGCGTCTTTAATTCATGAGAGACGTTGGCAATAAAATCACGTTTAATAGAGTCATTCTTTTCTAATTGCGTGATGTCTCTACAAATGAGAAGCTTTTGATTGGCGCCAAAAGGTACAAGCAGTATTTCGAATGATCTGCCTGTATTTCGCCATGAAATTAATTTAAGTGTAGCGTCGTACTTATTGTCATTTAAATATTCAGTAAATCTAGTTTCGCGTAGTAAGTAATTAATAGGTTGATTAATATCTTTAGAAAGATTAATGCCAAGCATTTTTTCTGAAGGTTTATTGCACCATTCAATTTCATTATTCTGATTCAATGCGATGATGCCATCAGGTATAGCTTCTGCCGCTGTCATAAATCTGCCTAGCGTTGAGGTGAGCTCAGACTTACTCCTTTTTTGCTTTCTATACTCTCGATAGAGTATTGCGAATATTTCTTCCCAAATACCAGACCCGCTAGGAATAGTTGATAAATTCGGATTTTTAAGCCATTTATTTAAACGGTGAATCCAATAGATATGAGAAAGTAGATAAAAAGTGAGACATGAAATAAAAAAGAATAAAGCAATTTCTAGACTTTTAAACCCCCAAATCATAAGAGATAAAAAAGATACAAATACCAAAACCCAAAAAGAATTCCAACGAATATCTTGCAATGTTTTTCTCGCTAAAAACGTATGAGTATTATAGCGAGTAATGCTTAAAAATTATCTAGGTTATTTTATTTTGTAGAGAGTCTGTAGCCCGAACCTCGGACGGTTTGGATCAAACCTTCATGTTGAGATTGGGTAAGGATATTTCTAAGTCTTCGAATATGAACGTCCACCGTTCTGTCTTCAATAAAAATTTGACTCCCCCAAACCTTATCTAGTAGCTGACTTCTTGAATAAACTCTTTCTGGATTGCTCATAAAAAAATGAAGCAGTCTAAATTCTGTAGGGCCCATTTCTAATGGTTTATTATTTCCGCTAACGCGATGCGATATAGGGTCTAATTTTAGACCATTAATTTCTAGAAGATCTTCAGTGAGTTCAGGAGCCTTTCTTCTAAGAACGGCTTTAATTCGAGCATTAAGTTCTCGAGGGCTAAAAGGCTTAGTAATATAGTCGTCGGCACCAACTTCCAGACCTTTGACTTTATCTAGCTCGTCACTTCGAGCTGTTAACATAATAATAGGGATTGATTTAGTTAAGGCATTGCTACGTAATTTTTTTGCAAAATCTATACCTGACATGCCGGGAAGCATCCAGTCGAGCAGGATAATGTCAGGAAGAGCTTCATTAATCAGTTTTTCCGCGTGCTCAGCACTTATAGCCCTTAATGGATTATAGCCAGCTTGAGAAATATTGAGAGCTAGGAGCTCAAGAATGGGGCTTTCATCCTCAACGATTAGAACATTAGCTTTCATAGTTGCTTATATTAATAGAATGATTATGATCGTATGACATTTATATGACATTTTGATGACAATACCTAGTTAACAAAAAATTAAGATATTTTTTTAAAATCAATTTAATATTGAATTATTCCTTTTCGGAGAATTGATATGCCAAGTTTTTTTTCAAAAGAATATATTACTGCTGAAGCTTCATATAATCGCTGGCTAGTTCCGCCCGCTGCATTAGCTATACATCTTTCTATTGGTATGGCTTATGGATTTAGCGTTTTTTGGAAGCCTTTGGGCAATGCTTTAATGGGAGGCGATGGAAAGCCTTTGGCAGCCTGTGCTGCAGGTGCTGCAACCTTTTCAGATAAACTTCATGGCACTCTTCGTGCCTTAACTGCAACTGACTGTAACTGGACTCAGTTTGATTTAGGATGGATGTATACCTTATTCTTTGTTCTTTTAGGATGTTCTGCAGCTCTTTGGGGCAGTTGGTTAGAGCGTTCCGGTCCCAGAAAAGCCGGGCTTGTATCTACAGTGTGTTGGTGCGGTGGATTATTACTTTCAGCACTAGGAATTTATACCCATCAACTTTGGATGATGTGGCTTGGCAGTGGAGTCATTGGAGGTATTGGTCTCGGCTTAGGATATATTTCTCCTGTATCTACGCTAATTAAATGGTTCCCTGATAAAAGAGGTATGGCAACAGGCATGGCTATTATGGGTTTTGGCGGCGGCGCCATGATAGGCTCTCCACTTGCCACCATGCTCATGACGAAATTTTCGACGGATACAAATGGCATTATTCAGCCAGGTATTTGGCAAACATTTGTTGTATTGGCCATTATTTATTCTCTCTTTATGATTTCAGGTTCTTTGGGATATCGAGTTCCGCCATCAGGATGGAAGCCAGCAGGTTGGACACCTTCTAAAAATAAAAACAATAATATGATTGCTTTAAATCATGTGCATTTAAATAAAGCGCACAAAACCCCACAATTTTGGTTTTTATGGATCGTTCTTTGTATGAATGTTTCAGCCGGTATTGGCATTATTGGAGCAGCAGCGCCTATGCTACAAGAAACATTTGGCGGCGCTTTAATTGGTCACGCGGACTTAGGTTTTGCAGACCTTAAAAAAGAAGAATCTTTATTAGCTCTTACAGCAGCAGTTGGCGCAGGGTTTGTAGGATTAATTTCTTTATTTAATATTTTTGGTCGTTTTTTCTGGGCTAGTATTTCAGATAAATTAGGAAGAAAACTTACTTATATTATATTTTTTATGCTCGGCATCGCAATGTACGTCACCGCATCTTATATGGCAGGCTCAAAATCCCTAGCACTCTTCGCAGCCTGTTTTTGTATTATTGCTTCTATGTATGGCGGCGGATTTGCAACGATACCAGCTTATTTAGCAGATATGTTTGGAACACAATTTGTAGGTGCGATCCACGGAAGAATTTTAACGGCATGGTCAACCGCCGGTATATTAGGCCCTGTGATTGTTAACTATATGCATGATATGAGAGTTGAAGCACATATTCCTTTCTCAGAAATTTATGCGCCTATCTTTTATATTTTAGCGGCAATGTTAGCTGTAGGATTTATTGCGAATCTTATGGTAAGTCCGGTGGCTAAAAAATTCTTTATGACCGATAAAGAGCTATTAGCCGAAAAGAGATTAGCACATGAGAAATTAACTTCAGCAAAAGAAGTGATTGGAAGAGCTGAGAAAACTCCGTTAATTACTTTTCTTGCATGGTCAGCTGTCGGTATACCTATCTCTTATGGTATCTGGAGCACAATACAAAAAGCTTGGATATTGTTTCATTAGCCCATATAAAATTAAAGATAGCTCTCATATAAGTTAAAATTACTTTTTTATTAGAAAGTAATTTTAAGGGACTTGTCCAATTGAGAGAAATTGCGAAAAATTTAGATGGGGAACCATTCTCCATTGGTATTGTGATGTCAGAGTTCAATCCGCATGTTGGCGAGGCTCTTCTCAAGGCTTGTCACCATGAACTCCTTAACCTTGGTGTCAAAGATGATCATATCCTATTAACCAAGGTGCCCGGTGCCCTTGAGACTCCGTTAACCCTTCAAAAGATGGCCCAATCAAAAAAATTTAATGCGCTCATTGCTATAGGAGCTGTGATCAGGGGAGAAACTTTCCATTTTGAAGTAGTTGCAAATCATTCAGCAAAATCAATTATGGATGTTCAGTTAGAATTCAATATACCAGTCGTGAATGCAATACTTACTACAGACAATGATGAACAGGCAATGGCAAGAACTGAACTTAAAGGCAAAGAGGCTGCTCAGGTTGCAATTCAAATGATACATTTGTTAAAGTCAATTTAATGTCAGAACTTCAGCCCGTCAAAAAGAAAAAAAAGTTTGTCAATAATAGACGCAAATCTAGAGAGCTTGTAATGAAGAGTATTTATCGCGGTATCATCAATCAGTTTGATATTAATCAAATTAAAAAAGACATTAAAGATGATCCTGATTATTCAAAAGCAGATGAAGTTTTTTATAACCATCTTTTTGACGGGGTGTTTCAAAATATCGCTGAATTAAATATTGAAATTTCAAGTTATATTGATCGACCTATCGAAAAGCTAAGCCCTATTGAACATTCAATCTTATGTATTTCAGTTTATGAGCTTATTTATGACTCTGCTATACCTTACAAGGTAGCAATTAACGAAGGTGTTGAGTTGGCTAAAACGTTTGGCGGAATTGAAGGATATAAATATATTAATGGTGTACTTGATAAAGTAGCCGAAAAAAGAAGGCCACTAGAATTTTCAAGACATTAAATCTTGTGTGTTTTGATACCAGAGGCATCTATAGTTAAATAACTTCCCTGTTCATACCAGTCGCCCAAAACAATACGTTGCATTTCGTGACCATCAATATGAATTGAATGATTGTTAGGCCTATGTGTATGACCATGAATGAAAAAATCTGGATAATTAAATCGAATAAGGGTTCGATCAACTTCACTTGTACTTACATCCATAATTTCATCTGATTTATTTTTCTTATTTAACTCACTCTCATTTCTGAATTCATTTGCAATTGAAATTCGTTCATTGAGAGATTTCTTTAGAAATACATTCTTCCATGATTCGTGTCTAATTTTGTTTTTGAAGGTTTGATAATCTAAATCGTCTACACAAAGAGAGTCACCGTGACTCAACAGTATTTTCTTGCCGTAAATCTCAATAAGGGTTGGGTCTTCCAATAATATAGCGCCAGTTCTTTTTTCAAAAAAGGGACCTATAAGAAAGTCTCTATTGCCATGCATTAAAAAAACTTTAATCTGGCGATCTGTTAATCGCTTAACGGCCTCAATTATATTTTCATGCTGGTTACAATCATCCCCGATCCAATACTCAAATAGATCGCCTAGTATATAAAGGGCTTCGCTTTGATTAGCAATTTCATCTAGAAATCCTATAAAAGCATCAGTGATACTTGGGCGACTTTCGCACAAGTGAATATCTGAAACAAATATAGTTTGATTAAGCAATATTAATCAACGGTGACGTTCAGAATTATTACAGGCTCACGAGGAACATCTTGATGACCACCCGAATTGCCAGTAGCAACCTTCTGAATTTTATCTACCACATCTGTACCGTCTGTCACTTTTCCAAAAACGCAATATCCCCATCCATCTTGTCCTGGGTAATTTAAAAAGTCATTGTTATTTGCGTTAATGAAGAACTGGCTTGTAGCTGAATCAGGTATTGAAGTTCTTGCCATTGCAATAGTGTATTTATTATTTTTAAGCCCATTGCTAGCTTCATTTTTGATAGGATTTTCAGTAGGTTTTTGTTTCATGGAAGCTTCAAAACCGCCACCTTGAATCATAAAGCCATCAATAACTCTATGAAAGATAGTGTCATTGTAGTAACCGCTTTTAGCATAACTTAAAAAATTTTTAACTGTAATAGGAGCTTTATCAGCATCTAATTCTATAACGATATTGCCTAAATTAGTTGAGATCGTAATCACTTAAATTCCTTTATAAAATATTAATTAATATGTTTAGCGTTGATGATAATGACAGGCCTGATCGGGACATCTGAAAAGCCCCTAGAGTTTCCTGTGGGTAATTGACCAATCTTATGAACTACATTCATACCTTCAGTCACTTTACCAAAAACACAGTATCCGATAGAGCTTGGCTCCGGACTTGTGTAGTTTAAAAAATTATTATCAATCAAGTTCACAAAAAATTGAGCTGTAGCAGAATTAGGATCGTTTGTACGAGCCATAGCAACTGTACCAGCACTATTAACGAGTCCATTATTGGATTCATTAATAATCGGCGGTTGGGTTTTCTTTTCAATAATTTCTCTAGTGAATCCACCACCTTGAATCATAAAATTACTTATCACTCTATGAAAAATAGTCTCTTTATAAAAGCCATTATCAACATAGTATAAAAAATTACTTACCGTCTTCGGTGCTTTTTCTGGATAAAGTTCAATTTTAAAGTTGCCCTGATTTGTCTCAAATTCAACTACAGGATTAGCAGCTTCTGCTAAATGAGGCAGCAAGCAAAAAAGGAACAAAAGTGATTTAACTAAATTAAGTACCGCCTTCATACATGATTCTCCAATCGTTATTTTCATTAATCCAATATTGCCTCTTATTCATTTTATTATTAATAGTGGGACTTTTATAATCTTGCTTAAAATCTACTAAGACAATCTCATTTTCTGTACTTGGATAATCAAAAAAAGAAATTTCAGATAACTCTATAGAAACTTCAGCTTTTTGAGCTTGAATTAATTTTTTTCTTTCAGCCCATGAGTCGAAGTTATCTTTCCCGCTAAAAAAGTTTTTTGAATAAAACATTAGATAATTATCAGTATCCTGCTCTGCCCATTTTTTTCTCCACGTTTCTATTGCGCTAATGAGTGAAAGCTTCTTTTCAGCTAGATTCTTGTTAGCAGACTCTAAATCTCTTAATGATTGAAAAGAAATGATCACAGGAATTCTGTTGTTATCTAAAATAGATGATAATTTATTTAAATCAGGATTACTTAGTACAACACATCCATCACTTGCTAGAGGGGCTCTATTGTATGTAGTTTTAGGGGTGCCATGAATCCATATGCCAGAACCATTTCGTTTATTTTTTAAATCAATTTCATTAGGATAACTTAAAGGATAGGCAGCGTCCCCATAAAAATCCGATAATGATTCCCTAATTTTTTTACCTGTAAAGTAAACGCCTACGGGTGTTTTTTTATCACCTTCATACTGTTTACCAAAACCATTCTTTCCTATAGATATATAGAAATCATCTTTATAAGTTAGCTTCCCACTTTTGTTTTCATATAAATAAAGACGAGAATTAGCTGCGTCTACATAAAAAAGATATTTATCTTTTTCATTAAGTTGGGCAAAAATCTTGGGTTCGTTTTGTAGGTTTAAATTATTAAGATATCTTTCAATCCTCACTTTTGCTTCATTCTTTAAATTTTCAATTTCTTCTTTTTTCCCAACCTGTGGCTCATCCCCAATACCATTAATTTGCTTTGTATGCGCTAATAGCAGATCCCCTTGAATAAGGTAAGCGAGTTTAAAATTAGGCGTTTGTTTTATAAGGCTGTCGATTGTTTCTAATGCAATATCAATCTTGCCTTGAGAAATTTCAACTAAAGATTTTATGAGGAGTTTTTCGGGAGTTTCATAACTTAACTCAGCAGCATTAAAATTTTTATTAGCCGCAAATACTTCTTCGCTAAATGTTTCTGAGCAATTAAACATAAGAATGATGACCAAAAAAAAGTGAAATTCTTTTTTCAGAAAATTTTTGATGAAGATTTTCATCAATTATTGTTTGCCAGAATATTCTTGCTCAATAAGCCAGATCGAACCATCTTTTCTTAAGATCAGAGTTTTACTTGATATTTGACTTAATTTATTTGAAGTATATTTTTGCTTGAAGTTAACTTGCGCAAAACTATCGCCTTTTCTTAATATTTTCGGCTCAGACACTTCCACAGAAATACCATCCTTACCTAAAATTCTATTTTTTCTTGACTCTTGCCATTCGGAAAAGCTTTCTCCGTTTGGCGTCTTAAAGTTAGTTGAATATTTAGCTAGATAGGCAGAAATATTTTTTGATGACCAAGCTTCGGCCCATTCGGTTAGAAATGAATTAATTTCTGATTCGCTCGCGTTAGGCATATTATTTTTAGTGGGCGGTGACTCAGGCGCAACGCTTTTCTGTGGCTGGGGATTGATAGCTGGAGAAGGCGGAGCTATATTTACAGGGGCAGCCTGGATTGCTAAAGCTTTTTTATTAGCCTCATTATTAGTTGCAATTTGTACAGGCGGTGAAATTGGTGTTACCGGAACTTTAATATCATTTGCGTTAAAGAGTTTTTTAATAAGCGATAGTTTTGTTTTGGCTTGCACATTTGTTTTATCGATCTCTAAAGCTTTGTTATAAGCTACTGTTGCTCTTTTTGTATAGAGATCACCTAAATTAACATGCGCAGTTGCATAACTTGGATGGGTTTTTATAGCCGATTCGAGTGCTTTTTGCGCTTTATCATAGTCACCTACTTCAGCGTAAAGTACCGCTAGGTTATTAAATGGCTCAGGCAGGCTTGGATGTTTTTCGGTGAGGTAAGTAAATGCTTGTATAGCTTCATTGTATTTTCCCAATTCAGCATTTATCACACCTTTGATGAAGATAACCTGAGGGTCATTAGGGTTAGTTTTAAGATATTGATCTATTTGCTGGGCGGCTTTTTCTTTTTCGCCCTTTTCAATAAGCTGCATAATCGATTTAAAATCATCAGCAGCATAAACTTCAGCCACTAAAAAAAATGTAGATAGAGACAAAAGTATGAAGAGCAAAAAGCCTTTTAAATTCCTCATATTAGAACATTCATTTTTTTGCGGCATGGTATCATTTACCCTAATAAATTTAACATAATTCTACCAAATAGCACCCTTATCATCTATATGTTATTTACGAATAAGCCCATCACTATCTCTTTGTTTTTCTTAGACTTACGCCTTGATTTGCAATGATTAGAATCTACAACACCCTTTCAAAAAATAAAGAGATGTTTAAGCCTATCCAAGAAGGGCAAGTGAATATCTACGTGTGTGGTATGACAGTCTATGATCTTTGCCATATTGGACATGCGCGAGTGATGGTTATTTTTGACATGGTGAGGCGTTGGTTTGATATTTCCGGGTTTCAGGTGAATTACATAAGAAATATTACTGATATCGACGATAAAATTATTAGCCGCTCTCTTCAAAATAATGAATCAATACAAAGCTTAACGGAAAGATATATTGATGAAATGAATGCTGATGCAAAAGCTTTGGGTGTGATTAGCCCTTCAAAAGAGCCAAAGGCAACGGAACATATCGAAGATATGATTTCCATGATTCAAATATTAATTGCAAAACAACATGCTTATGTAGCCAAAAATGGAGATGTCTTTTATGCAGTTAGATCTTTTGATGGGTATGGAAAATTATCAGGTAAATCAATAGAAGATCTAAGAGCGGGTGAGAGAGTTGATGTTGATCAAAATAAACATGATGAATTAGATTTTGTGTTGTGGAAGTCTGCAAAACCTAATGAGCCAAGTTGGGATTCGCCTTGGGGCAAAGGAAGGCCGGGTTGGCATATTGAATGTTCAGCTATGAGCTCTCATTATCTTGGACATCATTTTGATATTCATGGCGGCGGACAGGACCTCCAATTTCCCCATCATGAAAATGAAATAGCCCAGTCTGAAGCGGCTCATGATTGTAAGATGGCTAATTATTGGATGCATAATGGCTTTGTGCGAGTGGACGATGAGAAGATGTCTAAATCTTTAGGAAACTTCTTTACCATTCGCACAGTGCTTGAAAAATTTGATTCGGAAGTCGTTAGATTTTTTATCTTAAGGGCGCATTACCGAAGCCCATTAAATTATTCTGATGCTCATCTTGACGATGCAAAAATAGCACTTCAGCGATTATATGTAAGTCTTAGAGGTATCGAAATTAATCATATGGAAGTCGATTGGAATCATCCATTAGCGGCTAAATTTAAAGAGGCTATGGATGATGATTTTAATTCACCAGAGGCTATTTCTATTTTATTTGAATTGGCAAATGAAATTAATAAAAATAAATCTTTGCCTGTAGCATCTCTTCTTAAGGGACTTGCTAATATGCTTGGTCTTCTTGAAAGAGACCCAGAGGCCTTTTTAAAGGGTGACGCTAAAAATTCTTTTGATATTGATGAATTGATATCCAAAAGACACAAAGCAAAATTAAATAAAGATTTTAAAGAGGCAGATCACATCAGATCTTTATTGCTTGAAAATGGCGTGGTTCTGGAAGACACCCCTCAAGGAACTATTTGGAGAAAAGAATAAGTCATGCCAGTTAATCTTAAGCCACTTGCTGTCGATTCAATTTTTCCAGTTAAAGGAATATCGCTAGGCATTGCTAAAGCCAATATTAAAAAACCGGATCGCAAAGATTTATTGTTAGTAAATATTGATGAAGGCTCAAAAGTATCGGGCGTATTTACGCAAAATGCTTTTTGCGCTGCACCCGTTCTTCTTTGTAAGGAACATTTAAAACGTGCATCTGATATCCGAGCTTTAATTATTAATACAGGATGTGCTAATGCCGGCACAGGTGAAGAGGGTATTTTAAGAGCTAAAGAAACATGTCAGGCTGTGGGGGAGCTTTTATCGATTAAGTCAGAACAAGTTTTGCCATTCTCAACAGGCGTAATTTTAGAAAATCTTCCGATTGAAAAAATAAAATTAGGATTACCAGAAGCGCTAAAAAATTTAGCCCCATATCATTGGGTGGATGCAGCTGAAGCGATCATGACCACAGATATTGTTCCGAAAGCTGCCTCGAAAAGAATTGAAATTCAAGGCAAAGAAATTTCTATTTCTGGCATAAGCAAAGGCTCTGGCATGATCCATCCAAATATGGCCACTATGCTTTCATTTATTGCAACAGACGCTTCTATTAACCAATTCTTGCTTGATCAAATGCTTAAAGAAGTTACAGCACAATCATTTAATTGCATCACTGTCGATGGAGATACATCTACTAATGATTCATTTATCCTTATAGCTACTGGAAAAGCTGGGCTTGATGAAATTAATCAAGAAGGAAAAGACTACGAAGTTCTTAAAAATGCTATTCAGGACATTGCTATAGAGTTGGCACAAGCTATCGTGAGGGATGGTGAAGGGGCTACAAAATTTATTACCGTTCAGGTGGAGTCGGGTTTTGATACTGCTGAATGTAGGAAAGTCGCTTTTGCAATTGCACACTCCCCTTTGATTAAGACAGCGTTTTTTGCATCCGATCCAAATTTAGGCAGAATATTAGCTGCTATTGGTTATGCTGGAATTGAGGCGTTGGATATTACAAAAATTCAATTATTTTTAGGTAATACTCTAGTAGCAGAAAATGGTTGTCGAGCAGCTTCTTATTCTGAAGAGCAAGGTCAAGAAGTAATGAAACATTCTGAAATCAGTATGCGAATACTTCTTAATCGAGGCAAAGCTAAGGCCACGATATGGACATGTGATTTTTCATACGATTATGTAAAAATCAATGCGGATTACCGCACTTAATCTGTGAATATTGTTCGCGCAGCGGCAGCTGTAATCCAAAGAGATGATGGATTTCTCCTTATGGCGCAAAGGCCTGCAGGAACAAGCTGGAGTGGTTGGTGGGAATTTCCAGGCGGTAAAATTGAAAGCGAAGAAACGCCTTTTGAAGCCCTTCAAAGAGAACTTAAAGAAGAAATTAATATTTCTGCAAACGATGCAGCACTATGGTTTGAGCGGCGCTATACCTACCCAGACAAAAAGGTATATATCTATTTTTTTAAAGTCACTGATTGGGCTGGGGAAATACAATCATGTGAAAATCAATTGTTGGATTGGCAAGATCCAGCGCACGTTTTCGTAAGCCCCATACTACCAACGAATTTATTTGTACTTAAATCTATTCTATTACCCCCTATATATGCAATTACGAATATTGAAGCAATGGGCGAGGCTCTATTTTTTGAAAAATTAAAAATTAAACTAGAGCAAGGTATAAAGTTGATACAGGTTAGAGAAAAAAATTTATCTTATGATGATTTAAAAAGAATCGCGAAGATTATTATTGATAAAGCAAGGCCTTATAACGCAAAAATAATCATTAGCGAAAATGAAAAACTTGCGCGAGAGATTCATGCTGACGGCGTTCATTACCCAGCCCATGTTTTAAAAACATTAAAAATGCGTCCATCATTTTCAATTTGTGGCGCTTCATGCCACAACCTAGATGAGTTAAAAGCTGCACAAGATTTGAAATTATCATTTGCGCTACTTTCCCCCATTCAAAAAACCAAATCGCATCCTCTCGCCGATCCGATAGGCTGGGAATTTTTTAGTGAATGTGTGAATCAACTAGAAATTCCAATTTATGCTTTAGGTGGACTTGACCAAGGAAGTCTCGCCACATCTTGGCAAAATGGCGGTCATGGTGTTGCGATACAAAGAGCTATTTGGGAATGAGATTATTTAATGACTGCGTCAATTGATTTATTAAAAGATTGATTTTTCTTGTCTTTAAAATGGAGTGTAAGTTTAACTTTTTGGCCGGCTTTAAGAGGGCTCTTAAAGTCCATAAGCATTAAGTGGCTTCCACCCGATTTAAATTCAAAGATCTTGTCATGATCGATTTTGATTTCATGCGCCATACGCATTTTCAACACACCTTTTTCTAGAATGGTATTGTGCATTTCTATAGTATTTATTTTTGGAGAAGTGACTGAAGTCAGAATTAAATCTTCATGACTTAAAAGTGACATATAAGCAACACTCATGTCATCTCCTTCTTCAGTAGAGCCAACCCAAGCGTTTTCTATTTTAAGAGCTGGCTCCGCCAATGTCTCAAACGATATTAAAACAGCGATGAAAAAAAGAATAAATTTGAATAGTTTCATATTAAAGGTCTTGGACATTAATTAAATAGAGTCTTCGTTTAAATCTTCCGGGTTAATTTCAACAGGAATTTTATAGCCCTCATTTGCCCATTGACCTAAATCAATCATGCGGCATCGTTCTGAACAGAAGGGCCTAAAAGCATTAGATAAACTATACTCAATACTCTGATTACATTGCGGGCAGTTTACAAAAGTAATCTTTACACTCATAACCAACAAATACTATATTTGAATTCAAGATTTAATTTTACAGCTTCTTTTTTTAACTCCTTACTAAGCTCATTAAAGAAAATATTCACTGTATATTTGTTTGCGCTAATTTCAGGATACACATCTAGAGTTTTTTCCACTTCAAGTCTAATGAGATCAAATGTTTTAAGTGGATCTATTGTTTTTTGATGCTTACCTTCTTTGGCTTTCAATAATTCAATATGACATTGATTTCTAAGTATGAGTAAGAGGACAGAAGCTGCATCTTTAAATACCATAAGAGGTTGAGACCAGGATTTAAAGTCTTCTAATTTAGATTTCCTTGTTTTATGAATTATCCAATTATGAAAATTTGGAAAATCTACATCCAAGAGGCCACCAGGTGAACTAATTCTTTTTTTAACCTCTTCTAAGAATAAATTATTATTAAAATTAAAGCCTGGCTTTACATCTATATTTTCTAATTTTTTACGCGCGACTTGTATCATTGAAATAATTTCTTTTGGATCAATCTGCTCTTCTTTAAACGCTTGGTCAGATTGAAGAGAAAACTGTTTCTTTTCTTGTCTTTCTAGTTCCTGAAGAAAATCTATTTTTAAATCCGATCTAGATACAAGCTGAACTATTTCGAAAAGTGTATTAAAACAACTAAACTCAAAATAGTCATGTGTATTTTTTAACTGGTGCTCAAATTTTTGATAGATCTCCTCGATGCGAAGCAATCGGCGAATACGTTCATTAAGCGGAAATTCAAATATGATCATATGGGCATTATCAGGTCGATTTTATTTAACAGCAACTAAATTTAAATATTTTTCATGCAGCTTTTTAATAGAGTCTTCAAGCGACTCTATGGAGCCATCATTGAGGATAACATCATCCCCTCTTTGAATGCGCGTATTACGATCTACCTGTTGGCTGATGATAGATTGCACCATGGCAATCTCCATACCATCTCTTTTCCTAACGCGTTCGATTTGGTCACTTAATTCACAATCAATTACAAGCGTTCTTGAAATAAGAGGGACGTATTGATTTGTTTCAAATAATAATGGAATATCAATTACTACATATGGCTCATCAGAAAAGATACTTAATTTCTTTTTAACTTCGGCAAGTATTTTCGGATGAAGAATATTCTCAAGTTTTATTTTTAAATTTTTATCTGAAAAAATCATATCTCTTAATTTTTTTCGATCTAATT
>CAIWQV010000070.1 GCA_903914945.1 uncultured Methylophilaceae bacterium | reverse complement strand
GTCTCTGCATTTAAATTAGGTTTATTAGGCAGTGTGGAAACGATTGCTATGATTGCAGAAATTGTGGCCGACTATCCTACAATCCCTCTTATCATTGATCCTGTATTGGCTTCCGGTCGTGGCGATGCATTAGTCACGGACGAAATGATTAATGCCATGTCAGATTTATTATTATCTCAAGCAACGCTCATTACCCCGAATAGCATTGAAGCGAGACGTTTAGCATTTAAAGATACGGATGATTTTGGTGAAGCGAGTTTAGATGAATGTGCCGAACGGCTTATTAACACAGGCTGTCAATTGGCTTTAATCACTGGCACTCATGAAGTGACAACAGAAGTCATTAATACTCTATATAACGAGCATGGAAAAGTGAAGAGTTATAACTGGGAAAGATTGGTAGGTAGTTATCATGGCTCAGGCTGCACATTAGCTTCAGCGATTGCCGGTTGTATGGCATTAGGATCAACGCTCGAGGAAGCCATTCAAGAAGGACAGCGCTTTACTTGGCAGTCTCTAAAGCATGGATATAAGCCTGGCATGGGACAATTTATTCCAGATCGACTTTTTTGGGCCCATGACGACGAATTGGAATATGCGCGATTCATTCATCATTAAAGGTTTATACGCCATTACCCCCGATTCGGCGGACTTAAACACCCTTATTCAAAAGACTCAATTGGCCATCGAAGGTGGTGCTTTTATGGTGCAATATCGCAGCAAAATCCATGATCGTGACGTTAAAATGCAGCAATGTGCTGCTATTTTACGTCTTTGTCGTGAATATGATGTACCTTGCATTGTGAACGACGATGTGGAGATGTGCCGTATTTTGAAGGCAGATGGTGTTCATTTAGGTGAAAATGACGACAATATAGCAGAAGTTAGGCGCATTTTAGGCGAAGATAGCATCATTGGAAGCTCATGTTATGACCAACTGAATCGTGCAAAACAGGCTCAAAAAGAGGGTGCAAGTTACGTCGCTTTTGGTGCTGTGTTCCCAACCCCCACAAAACCTAATGCTCCGAGAGCCACTTTAGAACTTTTAAGAAAAGCTAAATCTGAAATCCAAATCCCCATCGTTGCAATTGGGGGCATCACCATGAATAATGCTCATGATGTGATTGAGACAGGGATCGATGCGATCGCTGTCATTACCAATCTTTATGAATCTAATTCTATTAAGGAAACCGCAGAAACGTTGTCGCAGATGTTTCATTAAATCGATATGAGTCAAAATAAAACGCTATTTGAACGTTCACAAAAAGTCATCCCAGGCGGCGTAAATTCCCCTGTCCGCGCATTTAAGTCAGTTGGCGGCACACCGATTTTTTTCAAAAAAGGCTTAGGCAGCAAGTTATGGGATGAAGATGGCCGTGAATATATCGATTACATCAATTCTTGGGGGCCAATGATTTTAGGTCACGCACACCCACAAGTCTTAAAAGCGGTTCAAGAAGCTTCATTTGATAGTTTGTCATTTGGTGCACCAACAAAACGCGAACTCGAAATGGCAGAGTTACTCGTGAAACTTATGCCCAGTATTGAACAAGTAAGGCTCGTGAGTTCAGGGACTGAAGCCACCATGAGTGCAATTCGTGTCGCACGCGGATTTACTAAGCGCGACACACTTCTGAAATTTGAAGGGTGTTATCACGGACATGCCGATGCGCTATTAGTTAAAGCAGGATCAGGATTACTCACCTTTGGAGAACCAAGCTCTGCAGGCGTTCCAGAGGATGTCGCCAAACATACATTGACGCTACCTTATAACGATGTCGATGCATTAAAAACGCTTTTTAAAGAAAAAGGTG